>CAZMEG010000277.1:0-5369 GCA_964565205.1 uncultured Cytophagia bacterium | reverse complement strand
AATAATAGAATAGATTATTCCTCTAATGGTGAATCCGTCCACGGTAACTCCTTTTATTTAAAACACTAATGTTTTAAAATTTCTTCCGCAGGTACTTTATTTAATTTTTCCCTGGATTTGATCAGTTGAATTTCGTGATGTAAGGCCCTGATAGCCTCCATCACCTTATCAATGATTTGTTGAGCTACTTCTTTGGTCTTTTCTCGGCCATAAAACTCTGAGAAATTTAACGGCTTACCATAATACACAAAAATTCTTTTAAAAATTCGTGGGACGATGGAGCCGATGGGTAAAAGTTCGTTCATTCCATCAATGCAGACCGGAATAACCGTGGGTCGAGTTTCGAGAATTAAAAAACCAGCTCCCGGTCTCCCCTTGCCTATGGAACCATCGCGGGTACGGGTTCCTTCTGGAAACAAAGTCATGGGACCGGTTTTCAACGCTTCAGCCATGCGAAAGATAGCTCCCACGTCTTTTCGGCCTTTACGAATTGGGATACATTTCCAGTTATCTGCCAGCCAGGCAAGAAAGGGATTGCGAAAAAAATTCTCTTCCGCAGCCGGATTCCAGGGTATTAAATGAGGTTTTATAATAGAATTTGGATAAAACGCACATAATCCTACCAAAAAACTGTCGATCATGCTTTGGTGATTTGAAAGAAGTAAGGTATTGGGCTTCTGAGGGACATTCTTTTTACCGATGACAGTAGTCCGATTTAAAAAATGAAAAAAGATATAGCCAATAGTAACAGAAATATTCGTAATCACATAATGGGTAACAGGCCAGGTTAATCGAGATAACCAGTTTCTTTTGCGAACCGCCATGATGCTCCTTAATTTTGGCTCAAAATAGTAAAATATTCCAAAAAAGTAAAGTTAAAAATAATCTAAACAGCACATCAGGTTGGTTGCTGAGAGTATGATCAAGTGCTTTACGTGCTCGGAAGGACCTTCCATGAGAATAGATTTATTTCCATCATTATCGGCGTCGCACGCGACATGGAAATTCTTACTGTTTAAAGTCTAAAGACGACTCCACCAAGCAACTGATAAACTTTTTTAAGTGTAAGATTATTTTCGTGGGCGATTCTTTTGCAATCTTCATACTCAGGTGTGGCATTTATAATCTCATCCCCCAGGCGGGCAATTTTGAATTTTACCTTTCCAAATTGAGTGTTTACCTCTTTAATCTCTCGATGCAGTTTTTTTCTCATCTCCTCTCGCATACGTATACCAATACTGGTAGTCTCTTGAAATATCAACCGGGCCAGTTTACCTTCGTCTCCAATCCTGGCCAGCACAGTGAGTTTAATAGCAGGACGCCCCTTTTTCATTAGGACACTGGTCAAGTAAACATCCAGGGCTCCCTGCTGGAGCAATTTTTCCATAACTGTATCATACCATTGCGGATTCATATCATCGATGTTTGTTTCCATAATTACAATCCGGTCCTGATCCAGATCGGAAGAAATTTCCTGATGCCCAACGAACACACGCAACACATTGGGTTGTGATAAATCACGCTCCCCTGCCCCGTAACCAATAGTTTCGGGGACCATAACCGGCAACTCCCCGAAGCCACTGGCTATTTCCGTAATGATAGCTGCACCGGTGGGCGTAGTAAGCTCCATCTGGATATCGCTTGAATATATGGGGACTCCTTTTAATAGCTCAGCAGTCGCCGGTGCCGGTACTGGAAATTTGCCATGCGAAAATTCTACAAATCCAGACCCCACATTAATTTTTGAGCAAAAAACCTTATCGATTTTGAGCAATTTGAGACAAATTAGAGCTCCTACCACATCGACAATAGTATCTACCGCACCAATTTCATGGAAATGAATTTTCTCTATGGGTTGACCGTGAATTCTGGCTTCAGCCTGAGCTATTCTCAGAAAAATATTTTTAGCCCTCTTTTGAATTTCTTCTGGAAGATTTGAGTCTTCCACAATGGCATTTAAATCTTTGAGATGTCGATATGCGGTTTGACCTTTATCTACAACATCGAATTTCGTAGCCGTAATATGCTGTTTTGATATTTTCTGAGTGTGCAATTCATAATCCGATAAAGGCAATTTAGCCAGTTCCGCTTTTAAACGGTGAAATTCTGCTCCTGCATCCAGAAGGGCACCAATAATCATATCGCCACTAATACCAGAGAAACAATCGAAGTAAGCAATTTTTGAATCAGCGTTCATATGTTTGTAGCTGCAAAGTTTGTGAATAATGCCGATTAAAATAGTGCTGAAGTGAAACTTCGATGGTATTTTTGTACGATTTCATGATCATGGCCTAACAAATTAAATAATGCCACGCATGCTTTACGAGGTCCATCGTCATCGATCTGGCGGTTTATTTTAAGAGCTTCGATCCAGTTTTTTAACACCTCGTCATAATCATGTTTCTGTAAAGCCTGAATGCCTTTAAGATAGTAAAGCCAGGCTTCTTTATCCTGTGCAGATTCGCTGGCTTTTTGCGCTAATTTTTCATAATCATGGAGCAGTCTATACAGTGTACGAATACTTTCCACAATCGTATATTTGGGATGTTCTTCACCAATTCCCTCCACCAGTCTGGCCGCCCTGGCCGGATCGCTGGCAAAAATTAATTGAGCCAGAATCACTTTGGCTGTGGCATTTTCCGGTTCCTGTTTTATGAGTTCCTCCAAGAATTCTTGCGCACGCCTTGTATCGCCTGTTTCTAAAGCTTTTTCAGCTTCGCGAAGAAGATTACCGGAAGGGGAGGGCAGATTTTCTTCCAACCACCGTCTTACCATATGCTCCGGCAAAGCCCCTATGAATTCGGCTATGACCTCTCCATCGTAAAACATCTTAACAGCAGGAATGCTCTGGATATGAAATTGCATGGCCAGGTCTGGTTGAAGGTCGGTATTAATTTTTACCAGCTTCCAGCGACCATTAGCTTCAGCGGCCAGTTTCTCCAGAACCGGACCAAGCATACGACAGGGAGCACACCATTCCGCCCAGAAGTCCACCACCACCGGTACTTTCTTACTGGCTTCTAGGACTTCTTTCTTAAAATCTACCTGTTGATTTAACATGAGCAATTCTCCTTAATCCATTGTGAATTATTGCAAACCGAATTTCGTTTTTATCAAGTTTATGAATAATGTCAGTTAATTAAAAATACATCAACGCACCATAGCTAATATAACTACTAATAGCAAAATTGTAAAACCAAAAGTCATATTTATTTTGACCATCAAATTCAACTTTTTCTGTACACCCGCCAGGGCTTCCGCATTTCCAGATGAATCGCCACTTAATAAACTTTTGAGCTGTGGTCCATAAACAAAGGTAAAAAGAATAGCTATAACAATCATAGCGGCTACCAGAATCAATTTAATTCCAAGCACCCACCCATAAGTTGAAGCAAACAAGCCGTAAAAAGCGTGTAAGTAGATTCCTTTCAAAGTACCGCTGATGACCAGTAAAATAATACTTGCCCAGACAATCCGAGTAAATCTTTTAAACACAGCCAGAGTAAGGGTCTTGCGAGCCGCCATTTCCAGCTCTCTGGCTGAGGAACCTAAAATTACAAAATGATAATGAATGCCGCCGATCCAGATGACCGCCATGGTGATATGAATCCAGTCGTTTATTACATGAAAAATATTCATCTCTCCCTCCACTTTTTAATAAAGCAAATATTTTTTTCTGATCTTTAAAAACTTCTGAAGCTGTGAAGACCAGCGTGCAATAATCGATTCTGGCGAACGGCCGTTTAAAATGGCCTGGCGAATCCATGCCTGCCCGGTCATGCGAGTCATCCCTTTTTCAGACATGGTGAATTGGTCCGGATACAATTGCTGCAAAGTACAGAGCAGATGAATGCCAAAATCTACCGATTTAAAGACATGGGGATCGGTTACCTTAAGCAGCAATCCATAGCAGGTTTGGCCTTCATATTTAGGATTCATCGCAACTCCGGGAATGTCTTTTGGAATAAACGTGGTGGGCTGCATGGAAATTCCGGGCAGTGCATAAGATTGCAACCTTTTCAGGAGTTGATCCGCGTCAATCCAGGGAGCACCGATATTTTCAAACGGTTTTGAAGTTCCACGACCTTCAGATACATTGGTGGCTTCCAGAAGAGCCATACCCGGATAAAGTAAAGCTGTATGGGGTGTCGGCATATTGGGAGACGGCTTAATCCAGGGTAGACCGGTTTCTTCATACCACATATTTCGTCGCCAGTTCTCCATTTTTATTACAGTCAGGTCAGCTTTTATGCCGTTTGCCAGGAGGCCTTCTTCATTGAACAGACGAGCCAATTCACCCACGGTCATCCCATGCCGCAATGGAATTGGATGAATTCCCACAAATGAGCGAAATTGAGGGTCCAGCACGGGTCCTTCCACCAGGGTCCCGGTAATAGGATTGGGCCGGTCCAATACCATGAATTTTACCCCCTGTTCTGCGGCCGCCTCCATGGCCAGGGACATAGTGCTAATGTAAGTATAAAAACGGGCTCCAACATCTTGAATATCAAAAATCAACCAGTCCAGTCCTTTCAACATATCTGGCGTAGGTTTACGAGTCTTGCCATACAGACTGTAAATGGGCACCCCGGTTTTTGCATCCACTTCAGTTTGAATTTTTTCGCCACCCTCTACTTGCCCTCGTATACCATGCTCCGGCCCAAAGAGAGCTTTAAGCTCCACACCGCTCGATTGATGTAATAGATCAGCAATATGTTCACCATGCGAATTTACGCCGGTCTGATTGGTAATCACGCCTACACGTTGTCCTTGGAGCAGAGCCATTTTCTTTTCCATTAATACATCAAGACCTGTTTTCACCGGTTCTTTCGGGATAGATTCGGTTCTTGAACAAGCGGCGAATATTAGGAATGTAAGTAATACGGGTAAATGGTTTAACCTGAATAATTCAAGAAATTTACAATTTATCGCCATACCCTGTTAATATTTATTTAATCAGGAATTCTTGATTGATGGAGTAATGGATGACTGGAAATTTTTTTCAATTAATCCAGCCCCATTACTCCATTGATTCATTTTGTTATAATTAACGATTATTTTATGTGAGAGTCAAGTACACAAATAAAAATAATCAGGATTCAACAGCTTCGGGCACCCTTTGAACGCTCTCCTTGAAAGCCAATTTTCTATAAAAAATAAATTTTACCAGAGCGCACAGGGTAAATATTGCGCCGAAAATAGCCACAATGGAAGACCCAGCCGGAAAATCAAAAGTGTAAGAAAAATACAAACCAAAAAAACTTGCCAAAATAGCCAGTACCGGTGCCAGAATCGCTACCATAATGTCACGCCTGGTTAACAGGATAGCCGCTACCGGAGGGATAACCAGGTAAGAAAATACAGGAATG
>CAZMEG010000276.1:0-5376 GCA_964565205.1 uncultured Cytophagia bacterium | reverse complement strand
CTGGTCTTAACATGCGTATCCTGTCCCAGAGGCGACACCGGTGCCGTGACAATGCGTTCGGAGAAACCTTTGTTGTCAATATTAGCCACATCAAATACACGAAATCCATCCGGCCCATTGGCTGTGTACACATATTCTCCCCGTAATTGAATGCTGCGAATATCGTCTCCTCCGTGGTGGTAGGAAACTTTCAATTTACGCCCGTTAGCAAGATGTTTTTTATAATAATCCGGATAAGCGAGCCTGTGCAAGTAGCTGCCGATTACCGCCTGCGGCTCATCCGTTTCGGTAACCGCGATGGCTTCAAAACCATGTTTTCCCGTAGCCACGTAAACGTATTTGCCCATGAAGTTCACCATATTGGTACCCAGCAGAAAGGTCTGGGCTAACCATGCGTTGTTATCGTTGTTTTTGGAAAGATGGCAGTCGGTGCATTTTCTGGTTTCTTTGGTACGCACCGTGTGCGGGAAGTGTGGGTTAAAAGCCTGACTGCTGTATCCGGGTGCTGAAATGGGGGGTTGCTGGATGTAGATCTGTTCGCGATTGGCATTTCTGGAGCTTAAAACCAGAGCGCTGGAAGATCGGGCTGTGGCAACTTTGTTTCCTTTGGTAATGCCATTTATACACAACATAAGGGCATCATCCCGCAATACCTGGGGGTTGTAGGAGGTCCAGTTGCGTGATTCTTCGCCTTCAAAATGATTCATGGTTTTTTTCCAGTTGGCCTGCTGGGGAAGGTGGCAGCCGAAGCAATTGGTAATCCAGGAATTATGACAGGAGTAACACTCCATTTTTTGAAAAGAATGAGCCAGTTTAGAGACATCCATATCTTCGCTCCATTCGCCACCATCCACTGTCATCAATTTTGCTTTTCGTGCTTTGGGGTTATAATTTTTTGATGATGGATCAATAATATCCACTACCTGTGGTACTTCCCATTCCAGTGATTCATATAACATAGAGCGCTGAATAATTTTTTTCCCTCTTTTAACAAACCGACGCTTTTTGAACGGAGTATAGAGTTCTGTCAAATCGGTGCCACCTTCTGGAGCGGCCAGACCTGAGGTCAAAAGGGTGGCACGCTGGGTAACCGTCCCGTGGCAATCCACACACTGAATTTCCAGCGCATTATGAAATTCCCCGTAGAGTTTGCCATTGCCATGATTGTCCTGCTTGTAGTGGCAATCCACACAATGCATGCCCCGTTCAGCATGAATATCTTTCAGGTGCACGGCCTTTTGCGCCTTTTTACATTCCGGATCATCACATTCTTTAAGGCCAGGAATTTTTACCGGCAACACACCATGAAATTTATGGGCCGAGTCCCAGGGGATGATTTTGTCATCTTTATCCAGCAGGTTACCTTTACGATCTTTTTTAAATACGGCGCGAAAGATCCAGCCATGACCATGATAATCGGCAAATTGCGTGCGCTTGAGTTTGGGATTAAGCTCGGCTACTTTAACCAGAAAATCATAGTCGCCCCATTTGCCCCGCAATACGGCTTCCTCTGGATTGGCATTCAGCAGTTCAAAGGCTTCTTTATCGGAAGGATATTTTTGCTTTTTGGGGTACATCCATTCGCCGTCGGTTTCATAATCCCACATCTGAAAGCCCAGGTAAGTGTTGACAAAGGCATTGGGCTGATGCATGTGACAAACCATGCACTGGCTTGTGGGAATGGCGCGGGTAAATTCGTGTTTAATAGGATGGCCCGATTCTTTATGATTGATAGTCGTGTCGGCCGTAAAACTGAATCCCGTGTTACCATATTTTGCGTAAGGTCCGGAATGTATCAGCGAGCGGTCATTGGCATAGATCACATGGCAGGCACTGCATCCGCTGGAGCGGTAGTCGCCGGGATGGTCATTGGTTCCCAGGAATGAAAGGTGCGGATCATTGAGACGAGTTTTATGAATGTTTAACACCGGTGAACTGATGCGCAACTGAGTGCCGCGGCCACGATCACTCAATTTCATATCCGGACGACCCGGTTCTTCAAAGGGATTGGGAATACCAATAGCAGAAGGATTAATCCGTGAAATTTTACCACCGCGCTCAAAAGTACGGAAAATGTTCATGACCGGAGTAATTTCCCAGCGTGGCAGAGGTACCAGAAAGGGTAATACTCCTTTTTTAAGCTCTTCCTTGCTGGGAGCTGGTACGGTGTTAATAAGCTGTTGAATTCCCTCCCGGCTGTAGCTTTCACCAAAGATGTAGTGCTTGGTTGAGACTATGCCATTATTATAAGCCGCCCCTCCCCACAATAAAGCCGAAGTGGTCATCATACTCTTTTTTACATTTAAAACTTCATTGGCATGGCAGGGACCACAGGTTTCCCCGGCTACTCGCAAATCTCCCGGATTGACAAATTTTATGAATTCAGGGGACTCTTTATTCAAGAGGGTGTAGGAACGGACCGGGTTGGCGGAGGTTTTCCACTTATCTGGATATTTAGGTTTGACGTGCCCTTTTTCGATGGTACGAGCGGTAGGATCACCTCCGTGGCAGTCAATGCACCCTAACCGTACCGCCCGGCTGGTGTGCATTTTCTCGATGCCTTTATGACAGGTAAGGCACCCTTCACTTTTGCGATCGGCTTCTTCCTGAGTCTGACGCAGAAGATCGGGTTTGGTATCCTGGGTCTGACCTCTCGCAATCTGTATCCTGAGAAATCCAAAAATAGCAATTAGTATTAAAAAAGAAACAATTGTTTTTGGCAATCTTTCTTTGAAAATATTTAAAAAACCTGTGTATAACATTTCTTCCCTCCCAAATCAATAAGTAAAAATAAGCGATGAAATAAAAGCAAATTGTGTGGTAGAGCGTTCATAAAGGTCTTTAAATCCATCCAGCGGAGTTAAAGCAGCAAAGGAAAAGGTAAAGATCGCATTGTTATTCAAAAATGGGCGATAGATGATTCCCAAACTATAATCAAGACCAATACCGTTGCCAATATTGTTTTGATTGGTGAAATTTTCAAGGGTGGCTGTATCGACAAAGCGTAAATAATTTACATTTAAACTGGCTTTGACTTTGGGCGTGATTTCAGCGTCATAGCCCACATTAAACAGCAGAAGACCCGGATTCACAAAATTTGCCTGCCCCTCAATTTTACTGCTGCGCAGATTTGGAACCAGGCTATTTTTTTGGACCAGATTAACCCCCAGCAGACGGATGGGTTGCGATTGCCAGTAGCTAAATGGACCGCCGGCAAAAATAGGAAAATCCAGAATGGTATCGAAGCCCTGTCCGGTGTCATCCATGGGGTCGGGGTCGCCTGAAGCGAAAAACACCGAAGCCTTGTAGCGCATCCAGTCTTTGTCGATGGAAAGCTCCAGAGCGGCCATCTGCGCATTGATGTTAATTTTGCGCCCGGCTACGGAATTAAAACTATCTTTACCAAACACCTGATAAAAGGCGTGATTAATATTAATTCTGCCAAAATGGCCGTCACCGGTCCAGCCAATATAATATGCCTTGATATCGTGGGGTCGGACATTGCCAATAATTGCCGGACGTACCGGAACACCGTTCGTATCATAATGAATGCTGGGTTTGTCATGATTATAGTGGAAACTTAATTGAGTGGTGTAACCCAGAGTGATGAAATCCTGTTTGTAAAGATTGGCAATAAACACCTCCTGATCCCGGTCTTCGAATACGGTGTTAAGTTCGCTGTTGGTGTCTTTTTCTAACATATGAAAATAGGCTAAATTGTACTGAAAGCGGTTCGAGCCAGCGCTACCAAATAGTCTTGTACCTAAATTGAAATCTTCAAAAATAAACGCTCGAAAGTCACTGTTAAACTTTTGAATACCCCCTCGAAATGAAATAAAATCGAAACGGTCGCTGATGTTAAACAGATGTTTTTCTAAAGAAAGCTCCTGAAAAGCTATGTGTTGGTCAAACCGATTGGTGCCTTTTCTCACATTGATATTTACGTTATTATTTTCTCGTGTATTGATATAATTATAATTAACCACAGTAGTTACCTTGATTTCCCAATCACGCGGACGAAAGGCTGTTTGTCCATGGTAGAGTTCCAGACTGATTTTAAAATTACCATTTAAAAGATACCGTTCTTCATTACCAAAAAAGCCCTGACTTAGCGGTCGCTCGGTGCTCACACCGCTGGGTGTGGGAATGCTGGCTGTTTCAAAAACATTCGCTGCCGTACCGGTTAAAATTAAGAAAGTATTTTGACCGATTATGGGGTAGTCTCCTTTGAGTACATTACGATTGTAGGGATCATACCAGTGATCCTCTACATTTAGTTCATAGGGTGGCGGTTGAATGTCTCGCCAGCGGTCAGGAATTGGAACGAAATGAGGTAAGGCTTCTTTGGTTGTATCAGAGGCGGCGGTACCGGTTGTAGTTTCGGATGAATTTTGAGCAAAGATTTCTGTAGCCTGATTAATCAAAATAAAAATGATTAGAATACTGCATAAAAATTTTAACACCTTCATAATATTAATCCTCCCTCCTGGGATTAATCAATTTCTGGTCTGCGCGGGAATTTTACATAAGGCAACCTTACCCCCTTGTAAAAAAACTGGTCGCATCGAATTTCAGGGGGAGGTTCAAAGCCCACCGAACCCGCAAAGGTAATGATATCATCTTGATCCACGCCGTCACCACTTACCCCCACACCTCCCACCAATTGACCGTTTTTATAGAGAGGAACACCTCCTGGAAAAATCGTGATGCCATTTCCAAAAGGTTTAAGGCCCAATTGGCGCTGAAACTCAAAATCAAATTTATTGCCCACGTCAATGTAAAGAGGGCCCGGCTCTAACGGGTGTCCCAGAGTTTCCGAATCTATTCCTGGTGGGAAAAATCTCTGGCTTAAGAATCCCACCGCACGGCAGGTCATGGCCAGGGGTTGATCCGGGGCAAGTCCAAGAATTCTGCGGATTAATTGCCCGAGTGGATTGGCCGGATCACTAAATGCTAACGCAGTGCGAGCTTTCTGAGCCGAAACGTCATAGCTAAACAACGTGGCATCGGGCGTTCGCCAGATGCCCAGTACTGTTCCGTCCACATCTACTACGGTTACAAAGATCCTTGCCGGGGTGCCAATGGGTCTCCGAATGGCGGCGCGAGTTTTATTGGCCTGAGCCACAGCCTGATCGATAATTTGCTTCACTTCGGCGGCTGTGAGAAATTTGCCATCTCGTATTCTAAAATCATGACTGGCATCCAGAACCACTTCCCCCTCGATGGGAAAACGGGGTGGGGGAGAGGCCCGTATGGGGAAATTAGCATCCACAGTACCTCGAGAGGCTAAATCCGAAAATGAAAGGGTGAAGTTACCACTTGGCGTTTGAGCATTGGCATAGAGCAAGCGGATGCCGTCCAGAAAAATATTATCTC
>CAZMEG010000275.1:0-5379 GCA_964565205.1 uncultured Cytophagia bacterium | reverse complement strand
ACAGCACCCCGCCAATGAATACCGCACCTAAAGCTGTCTGCCAGTTGAAGCCCAGTATCACAACAACCGTGTAAGCAATGAAAGCATTTTCTCCCATGTAAGGGGCGATAGCAAAAGGTCTTTTCGCATAAATACCCATGAGCAATGTGCCAAATACCGCCGTGAGGATTGTGGCAACCATAGAGGCTCCCACAGGGATGCCTGCCGCTTCCAGAATCTTCGGATTGACCACAATAATGTAAGACATGGTCATGAAAGTGGTTAAGCCACCCAGAATTTCGTTTTTGAAATTCGTTTGATGTTTGTCAAATTCAAAATACCGCTTTATGGCTTCCAGCATTACCTTCCTTCCCCTCCTGATTACTTTGATAGTCGACAGCCCTGTTTCTTAAACTGGACCAGACGATCTTTTATTTCAGGATTCTGCAGGGCTAAAATTTCTGCCGCAAAAACGGCGGCATTTGTGGCACCAGCCGCACCTATACTCATGGTAGCCACGGGCACCCCGGAGGGCATTTGTACAATGGAGTAGAGGGCGTCCACGCCGTTTAAACTGGAGTTCGGCATGGGAACACCAATTACCGGCAGGGTAGTATGAGCCGCAATGACACCGGGTAAATGCGCCGCCATTCCTGCCACAGCTATGATTACTTTAAAGCCTTCCGATTCTGCGTTCTGGGCAAAATAAGTGGTTTCCTGCGGATTACGATGGGCAGAAAGAATGAATTCCTGATATGGTATTTTAAAAAAATTAAAAATTTTCTTGCATTCGGCCGTAGCCGCCACATCCGTTTTGCTACCAAGAACCACGGCTACCAGGGGCTTCTGGTTTTTAGCCATCAACTCCACTCCTCAATGTCTTTTTCGGTGATTTCCTGATTGGTTCTAAAAGTATGAGCCATGATATCCAGTTGCCGCAGAAAAGGCTCTTTTTCTCCAGCCGGAAAATATACGGCTATATCGATTAAATAGATGCGTTGCGTAGCCATATCATAAAACGCATACATTTTAAAAGGGCCCCCAGCCACTTTTTCTACATTCTCCCACAGGCCCTCCAGAACCCAGGCATCTCGTCCAAGAAATTTTATGCGCCTTGATTTGGTGAATCTTTCATTGATTCTATCGTTTTGATAAAATTTTTTGGTCAGTTGATTCCGCTTTTTTATGAGCCAGTCAGGATTGATGATCGAAGAATCAGCATTGTCAATCCAGTGCACAAATAGCCAGCGTTCTCTACCGGGTAACGTTCGGCGTAACATAATAAAATGATCCTGAGGTCGTTCAATGTTGACGAAATAGTCGTGCTGAATCCGCAAGGTCCAGCCATATTTACGCAACAGTTCTTTTTCGAGATTTTTCTGCTCATATTTTGCAAACATCTCCTCGGCCGTGTCCTTGATCAACTTCTTTTTAAATAAGTCATACAGAAACTCTTTGTTTTCGGCTATTTTTTGCTTTAATTCATCCAGATTACTTCCAACCAGCACCATGAGCAACTGGTTTTTTGCCCAGGGCTCCTTCTTGGTAAAAACAAACTCTTCTTCGGCTTCTACTTTAGCACGCACTTCTGGCGAAAGCATCTTTTCGATTTTTGATTTGAGTTCACCGTGGGTCTCAAACGTGCCCAAGATGATTAGATTCTTTCTTTTGGCCACTTCGTTAAATTTCTCGGGTGGAATCCAGTGCAAGGCAAAAACCTTTTCAGGCTGTGGGGTAATAATAGTTTTTTCAAACGCTTCACGTAAGGTGGGTTCCAGAGCCTTCCAATCGGATTCTTCAGCAATGACAAATAAATTAGTATCTCCCCCTTCGCTTTTAGGCTTTTGAAAACAGCCTGCTAAAAATATGAACAAGCTGCTCAAAAGCAAAAATTTTAAATACGATTTCATGACGATCCCTTCCTTTTTAGAAAATAAATTATTGCCGAAGCCTTTTTACTTCCTGAAAATAATCTGGTAGCATAAGCCAGTGATATCATGGCGATGCATACAGCTCGCATCGCTAAGAGGGGTACTACGAATTTTAAGTATCTCTTATGATGAATTTTCAACAATTCACTCATAAGGCAATTATAAAACGCATCAAGAATCATAGGCTTTATTCCCACCAAACTTAAACCTGCAAGTCGGGCGATGGTTTCCATGACCGGGGGGGTGAAATGATGCAAATGCCGGGGTGCATCCCAGGCTACCCAGTAAGAGCCGTAGAATGTTGCGTCCAGACTGGTATAATTCGGTGCAGCTATCACCATGAGCCCGTCCTGTTGTAAATGCTCTCTAAGCTTTTTTAAAATTTCCACAGGTTCATAAACATGCTCCAGAACATGCCAGAAAGTGATTACCTGGAACAATTCTTCCTTGAGATCAATTTGTTCGATCTCTGAATGAAAAACACGCAAGTGGTAATGATTCCGAGCAAATTCCACGGCTTTTGAATCGGTTTCTATGCCGGCCACTTCCCAACCATGCGTCTGCATGTGATGCAAAAATTCTCCAGTACCACAACCCACATCGAGTATTTTACCCACCGACACCATTTGTTCAATCATTTTCCTTTTCCATTCTATTGAAAAACGTCTGGACAAATCATACACGTAATCCAGACCCCTTTTCTTCTCCTGAGTGGAAAGAAAAGGTTGATAAGCTTCATGCTGATAATATTTTGATATTTTATTGCGCCCGGGTCTTGGATTTAAAAATGCATGCTTACACCGGGTACATCGCACAATGTTGAAACGATGTCCTCCCTCCAGATCAAATCGATCGGGTACTTGGAGATAGGGAGTTAATTCAGAATGCGCACAGACCGGACAGGCAACAGTTTCGAATTGATTATTTAATTTCAAAATTCAAATCCTGAAAACGTCGAATTCTCCGAATAAAATATGCGAAGACAATGCTGTTACGATACATTTTGTCCAATATTTGACTGTCCGAAATCTGGCGAATTTTTTGCACCCCTCGTCGTTTTTGTAAAATTTTCCCACAATTAATCAGAATAAAACCCAGTGCTTTTGGCAATGCTCGCATCCGGGCCAAATCTAAATTTATTAATGTATAAAAAAAGGTAAGAAATTCAAGTAAAAATCGAATTGGAAAGATCCACAGCAGATTTGCCAGGGAATAATTTTTTAACAGCATAATTAAACTATTCCGGTGATTCAAATACATTTTAAAAGGATTGCTCTCAGATAAGGTTCCACCTCCTTGATGATAAACCACAGCTTGAGGTACCGCTACCACCCGATAGCCCAATAAATGAAAGCGCCAGTTTAAATCAATTTCTTCCATGTGTGCAAAAAAATCTTCGTCAAATAAGCCACTCTGTTGCAGAACAGATTTTCTTAGCAATGTAGCGGTTCCGGATGCCCAGAATATTTCAGCCGGTGTGTCATATTGTCGCTCGTCCTTCTCCAGGGTAAAAAATATACGACCGCGAGCAAAAGGATAACCAAAGATATCGATCATACCGCCGGCAGCCCCTGCATAATCAAAGGTTTCTGGATTTTTCAAAGACAGGATTTTAGGCTGGCAAGCGGCGATACGCTCATCCGATTCCATGACCTCCACCATGCGATCAAGCCAATCTCCTTCAAACTTTGTATCGTTGTTTAAAATTAAAATATATTTACCATTGGCATGTTGGAAACCGACATTGCAGCCACCGGCAAAACCAAGATTGCGTTCATTACGAATTATTTGCAACCAGGGGAATTGTTTTAATGCAATCTCCACACTGCCGTCAGAAGAAGCATTATCGATGAGTAAAACTTCCCGGGGTTGATAGACGGTCATTTCAATTGATTTTAAACAGGTAAGAAGAATTTCCTTTCCACCAAGATGGGGAATAATTATGGAAACCAGAGGGCGGTCATTCTTTTTAGTTTTTTTGAACAAATGAAAATTTAATCTCTTACTCTATTTCTGCTTCGTCCTTATCACAACGTCTATATCATGTGTAGACCTTGGTTCAGCCTGTAGGCTTGAAACGATCGAACCTGTTATCATATATTCGATTCCTGCTTTTTCAAGAGCTTTGATTACATTTTTTAATTTAATAATTCCTGTTGTGACATTTATCGAGACGTTCTTTTAGTTTTTTCTGAAATTCTTCTTCTGTAAGTTCGGGAAATCTCTTGCGCAAACCATGTTCAAAGAGTCGCCTGGTAAATTCGGTTAATTCAAATGCTTTCAATAATCTCTGTTCAGGGGACATCTTCCGAAGCACCTGGATATAGATTTTATGGTCTGGACTTTTTATTATTTTTTTCATATTAAAACCCCGCTTCAGGGTTTACTTTGCTCTTTATTGTTTCCGCCGGGTGTGGTATTGAGTAATTCCAGGCTATCCTGCAAGGCGGCCAGAGTTTTTAATTTCTTCAACTGTTCTTTTAATTGAGGATTATTGGGATTTAATTGTAGCCACTTTTCCATGGTGGCTATACCTTTTTCGTACTGCCGGGTCTGGGTGTAATGGCTCACCAGCCATTGATAGGCGTAATTAAAATCAGGCTGTTCGGCGGTTAAAGAAACCACGAGTGATTCGGCTGTGGTGTTATCCTTCAATTTCTGGCTTAACAAACTGGCTATGCTTAATTTGTCCATGGGACCCAGATTATAATTGTTTAATACCCAACGAACTCTTTTTTTCAATTCTTCGGGGTAACCGGCTTCTGCATAAAGCTGACCTGTGATTAATGATAATCGATAATTGGGCATAGGGATAACTTTCTCTGGCATAACTTCTTCCATTTTATCCAGTACTTTCTTCACTTCTTCTTTCATATTATGAGAAGAATAATAATTGGCCAGACGAAAGAAGGCATTGCGGTAGTTTTGTAAAAGACCTCGAATATTATTGTTGAAATATACATCCGGATTATTCAGATTTCGGTATCGAAATTTTTCAAACAGATTGGTGTGCAATTTAGTCGGCGAAATAAAGTCTCTTCTTTCCACACCATAGGGCATAACCTGGAAAGCCAGTCCATCCATGCGTAAATAATTTTTTAAGCCTTTCACATTGCGACGATTATCCAGGCCCAGCATATTTTGAGGCGAAACAGTTACGGCAAAATATACCGGCTTTCTGAATTTATTAGCTGCCAGGATATGCACGATCATGCGATCCTGAACACGAATAATTGGATGAGTACCCACCCGATCGGTATTTTTCAATTCAAATATAATTTCCGGTTCTGCTGGAATATCTTCAGGTTTTAAATTGACGTCGTCTTCCTTTTTCTGCAAATATTCGATAACCTTTTCTCTGGGTACTTTTATTTTTACCTTTTTGGGCTCCGGCCATAATATGGGCTGTAATTTATCAATTTCCTCATCGCTGAGGGTGATGGGCACCCGTGGTTCCTGATCCCGCAAC
>CAZMEG010000274.1:0-5391 GCA_964565205.1 uncultured Cytophagia bacterium | reverse complement strand
GGTCGGGGGCAGTGGCCCGGATCTGGGACGCGGGATCGATATTTATGAACAAATATTTAACGACGGACAAACTCTTTTAAATAGCCTGGTTGTGGGCCATTTCCAGAATTCGGTCACGCTTGGAACGAAAACTTTCAATAGCCGTGGTGGTCGCGATGTGCTAATTTTTCGTTTGGAAGACCTGGCTATCCCGAAAAATCTTTCGCTTACACAGATCGCTCTTACCCCTTACTTAACTTTAAATTGGAAACGTCCGGATAACTTTTCAGCTCCAATTATAACTGATGTTGGAGTTGAAAGCACCGGTCAAGCCTGCGATTTTAAAAATGGAGTCCCTGGTGAAATTTATCAATTATTTATTGATTATATAGATTCTACCGGGGATGTCAATTCAAAGGTACAGGTCAACATTCCAGAAATCTCAACCGCTCAGGGCAGTCGCGCTCAAAAACTCGGATCGCCAATTTTTCTGGGTGGTCAGATATCCGGTTCGGTGCGCCAGGATATGTGTGTCCGTTTTGGAAACGAGACCTCACTGGTTTTAAAAATTTCCATTAAAGATCAAGCGGGTAATGTAAGCAATGTCTTTTCTGAGGAAATTTTTAACCCGTTGTTCGGGCAAATCCCCCCTGCCCTGACAAAATTACCGGTCCAGGAAAATGGCTTCTTGTACAACGCACCTCGCGGAATCAATTCTCAGCAGGCCATAGGGGACTGCGGGCGTTCGGTGAATCTCATCGGTTACAATATTTACAGAACCAATGTCTTAACCGGTGAGGAAGTCCTTGTGGCTACCGTCCCGGTGGAAAATACCACCTTTCGTGATGAGACCACCACAAAATCAACCACGTACATTTATAAAGTAACCGCTGTTTACCAGGAAAGCGAAAGTGAGCACGTGGGCGAGATTGGTCCTTCCGGCAGTCCCAGCGATGACGAGCTTTTTACACGCGTTTTTGATGTTTCACCGGCTGTAGATGGAGAAGGGGGACGCTCGGCAGGCAGTAGCTGGGCTGATGTGGATAACGATGGGGACGTGGATCTTTTTGTGGTAAATTACCCCAACACCATTCCAAATTCCCTCTACCTGAATAACGGGGATGGAACTTTTAATAAAATGACCAGCAGTGCATTAGTTACAGACCTGGGCAGTTCCTATGGTGCCAGTTGGGGTGATTACAACAACGATGGTCTGGTAGATGTGTTTGTGGCAAATACCACATTTTTTAACCTGGGAGAACCTAATTTTCTTTACCAAAACAATGGAGGCGGTTCTTTTACTAAAATAACTTCTGGAGACGTGGTAACCGACTCCCAAGAATCCAACAGCGGAAGCTGGGGAGACTATGATAACGATGGCGATTTAGACCTGTTTGTTGCCAACGGCTCCATCCTACCCCAGAAAAATGCCCTATATCAAAATTCAGGGCCTCCCAATTATGCATTAAATAAAGTGTCTTCCAACGCCATTGTGGATGATCCGGTGATTGCCATTTCCAACCAGGGTGCCTGGGCAGATTTCGACCAGGATGGCGATCTTGATCTGTTTGTAGCCAATGGCGGTTTTGTAACCAGTGCCGCTCAGAACAATGTTTTATATCGAAATCTTGGCGGTGGCAACTTTGAGAAGGTAGCCGATGCCAGTGCCTATCCGATGATCGCAGACGGTGGAGCTTCAACCGGCGCCAGTTGGGGCGATTATGATGACGATGGCGACCTGGACCTGTTTGTTGCCAATGATAAGAGCCAGGCTGATCCGGATGGTAAAAACTTCCTGTATCAAAACAATGGCCCACCCAACTTTACGTTTACAAAGATCGCCACCGGACCCGTGGTAACGGATAAAGGCTTTTCCAAGGGCAGTAGCTGGGGGGATTATGATAATGATGGAGACCTTGATTTATTTGTCTCCAATGATGATGTGAATTTCTTATATCAAAACGACGGAAACGGAATTTTTACTCGAGTACCCAAAGGTTCGCTGGTGCATAATGTGGGCAGCTCTAACGGCTGCACCTGGGCGGATTTTGACGGAGATGGCTATCTGGATATGTTTGTGGTGAACAGTTTAACTCTGGAAAACAAAAATTTCCTTTATCTTAATAACCGAGCCCGTGGCACCAATAACAACAAATGGATTAATATAAAATTGCAGGGCACCGTTTCCAATCGGGCGGCCATTGGTGCTAAAGTCAAAATCAAGACCACCATAGGAACTACCCCCCTGGTACAGACTCAGGAAATCAGTGGACAGACCGGAGGTGGCTGGAGCGGCCAGAACAGCATGAACATTGAATTTGGATTAAAGAACGCCAGCACCATCGATTCGTTGATTGTAGAATGGCCATCCGGGGTAATACAAAAATTAGCCAATGTTACCCCTAACCAATTTCTGACTATTACAGAACCAGTTCTTAATAACAATCCTATAGTAGTCAATCCCATCCCAGATCAAATTATACAGTTGGGAGGACCCCCATTTACCAGAGATTTAACGGCTGAACCGGCTGTCTTCAGTGATCCTGATGGGGATGCTCTCACCTTTTCAGCTCTTTCAGATAACCCAACTATAGCCATAGCTTCGATTTCAGGAAGTACCCTAACAGTGACAGCAGTAGGAGCTGGCACAGCCACCCTGGCGGTTACCGCCGACGACGGCAGAGGCGGGATGGTCATTGCAAATTTCAATGTAACAGTAAACAGGCCACCGGTGATTGCAAATACTTTAGACGATATTAATTTGAAAGTTGGAGAGCCTCCTTTTACGCGAGATTTAAAAGCGGACCCGGCTGTATTCAACGATCCTGACGCGGATCCCCTCTCTTTTACCGCCAGTTCAAACAATGACGGCGTAGCTACAGCTTCTATTTCCGGTTCTGTGTTGACCGTTAATGCTATTTCGGTGGGAAATGCTATCATCACGGTCACAGCAAAAGATGACAGAGGTGGCCATGTATCCGACGAGTTTACTGTGACAGTAGGTGCCGAAACCTTTACTCTATCAGGTAAGGTTATATATGATAATACCTCTCAATCACCTGTTAAAGATGCTACCGTAAGCTTAAACGGGACAACGGCAAACTCCGACGCTTCCGGTCAATTTACTTTAAGTGGCATACCTGCTGGTACTTTTACCTTAACGGCTTCAAAAAGTGGCGACTGGGGAGGTGGCAACGCCACCGATGGACTAAAAATTATTCGACATTTTGTCGGTCTGGAAACCATTCCTGAAGGACTTCGCCGACTGGCGGCTGATGTCACCAACAACGGCACCATCAACAGCACCGATGCCTTGCAAATCGTTCAACGTTTTGTGGGCACCCGAACGGCTTTTGCTAAACCGGACTGGCTTTTCACCGAAACCACACTGGATATTTCCGCCAATCAATCTAATCTGGAAATTACTGGCATCGCCACCGGCGATGTGAATGGTTCCTATATTCCGCCAACATCTTCTGCACTGGCAAAAATTTCAACTAATCGGGCAAACAATTTGCAGATCAACTCGCAACCAATAATTAAAACGCACCCACACCGTACGTTTCATCTACCCATACGTGTCGGTTCCGATCTGCAACTTGGAGCTTTGAGTCTAACCATTCATTTTCCTGAGGATTTATTAAAATTTAAGGGACTGACAAATTCGGTGTTTAAAAAGAATTTAATTTTTAATGAAAAAAATGGCATCCTTTACCTGGCCTGGTTTGACGATAGCGGCGGAAAAAATCCCGTTTATTTGCAAAAACAATCGACAATTTTTACTCTTAAATTCCTGGCTATTCAGGAATTTGAAAGCCTCACTCTGGATTTAGAACCGGGTAGCGAATTTGCCGATGCCAGGGCAAGTCCTGTTGTCACCGAACTCATCGTGCCTGCCGTTAAAATGGTGGTTTTACCTTCCGATTTTGCGCTTTACCAGAATTATCCAAATCCGTTTAATCCTACTACTCGTATTCAGTATGATTTAAAATCCAGAGCCCGGGTAACCCTGACCATTTTTAACATCCTGGGAAATGAAGTCGCCAGGCTGGTAGAGGAAACCCAGGAAGCCGGCAACTATGAAATCGACTTCAACGCCTCAAATTTGACCAGTGGTGTGTATTTCTACCAACTCACAATTAAAACCGGAGCCGGGACCATTATTAAAAGAAATAAAATGGTATTGCTAAAGTAAGATGATTGGTAAAATAATTTCACACTACAAAATTTTAGAACAACTTGGCGGTGGGGGTATGGGTGTGGTTTACAAAGCCGAAGACATCAACCTTAAACGCATCGTTGCTTTGAAATTTTTATCCACAGACCTGGCCAGCAGTGAAGAAGCCAAGACTCGATTCATTCATGAAGCTCAGGCAGCCAGTGCTCTTGACCACCCGCGTATTGCCACCATATATGAAATCGACGAAACCGAAGACGGGCAGATGTTCATTGCTATGGCCTACTATGAAGGCGAAACGCTTAAAGAAAAAATCGAAAAGGGACCATTACCTCTGGATGAAGCTCTAAATTACATAATTCAAATTGCCAATGGTTTGGTGGTGGCTCATGAGAAAGGCATTGTTCATCGAGATATGAAACCGGCCAATATAATTATTACTAATGAAGGCTTTGTAAAAATACTGGATTTTGGCCTGGCGAAATTGTTAGGAGCCACCAAACTCACCAGAACCGGGACCACTATGGGTACCCCCCATTATATGTCACCCGAACAGGTAAAAGGTGAAGAGGTTGACCATCGTTCCGATATCTGGTCATTAGGGGTGATTCTATATGAGCTTCTGACCCAACAGGTACCATTTAAAGGCGATTATGAAATGGCCGTCCTTTATGCTATTGTTAATGAAAACCTTGTACCTGTCTGCCAGTTAAAACCAAACATTCCAAAAGAACTGGATCAAATTGTTAGCAAAGCCCTGCAAAGAGACGTTAATCAACGTTATAGCACCATGCAGGAATTTTTAACCGACTTAAAACTTGTACAACAAAATCTTATCAGTGAAGCTAAAGAGGAGGCGACGGTTACTTACTTTAAATCCACTCCTCAATTACTGGAATCACAAAAACACTCGACTTCCACCAAGGTCATCAAAACTTCCAGGAGTAAGATTTTACCACGGCTTTCAATAGCCGGATTTTTAGCACTTGGGATTGCTCTATTTATGCTATTTTATGTAAACCGCTCCCCCAATAAGCAGAATCTTACTCCAGTAGCCTCCCATGGCCAACTCTATCTGGAAAGCAACCCACCAGGCGCAAATATTTTGATCGATGCCAGAGATAGTGGTAAAATGACTCCGGATACCCTGACAAATATTTCTCCTGGTGATCATACCATCCGTCTGCAAAAAGAAGGATACCAAAGTCAGGAGCGTAAGGTCACCATTAAAGCCG
>CAZMEG010000273.1:0-5395 GCA_964565205.1 uncultured Cytophagia bacterium | reverse complement strand
ATGTAAGATATGGTATAATTTTTGCAAATTTTTAATAATTAAAAAAACAAACGTTTATAACAGGCATCTCTTTTAAATTTCATGTCACTGAATTAATTAAATCACAATCACTATCCAATAAATATCGTTGAGAGGGAGGATGGTATATATATTTTTTCATATTTCTCATCAAATTAAATTTCAGGAGTTAGTCCATAAACGTGCACCCCCCATACCTGGCGATTATGGCTGACGCCTAAGTTGCATCTGCAGAGATTAAATCACTTGATAAAATCAAGTAGGAGGAAGATATGAGTCAAAAAATGAAAATTTTTATAACCACTCTTTTAATAATTATCCCGGTCTGGCTTTTAGCCCAGGAAGTGGTTATTCAGGGTAAGGTAACGGATGAAAATAATGAGCCGTTACCAGGTGCAAATGTGTTGATTCGCCTGACCACCCTGGGTGCAGCAGCTGATGTAAATGGTAACTATAAATTTACTGTTCCGGCTAAAGTTGCCAAAGGTCAGGAAGTCACCCTGGAGGCTCGCTTTATTGGGTATCGTACTAAAAGGACAAAAGTTGTATTAAAACCGGGTACTACGATCACTCAGAATTTTGTGATGGAAGAAGACGTGCTAAATATGGACGCCATTATTGTAACAGGTGTGGTTGATGAAACCCCTAAAGCCAAAATGGCTTTTTCCGTGGCAAAGGTAAGTTCTGAACTCCTCGAAGAAGTACAACCTATCTCTCCCGAAGCTGCACTTTATGGCAAAGTCGCTGGTGTAAGAGTGGTACGTGGAGCTGGTCAGCCGGGTACTCCTGCGTCGGTACAACTGCGAGCACCGACCAGTATCAATGCCAGTGGTCGTTCCCAGGATCCACTTTACATTGTGGACGGTGTGATCATTGACCCCTCGGTTGAAGGAAGCCCAATGACTGATATCCCTGCTGATGAAATCGAAAGTATTGAGATTGTAAAAGGTGCATCGGGAGCTTCTCTTTATGGAGCCCGCGCTGCCAATGGTGTGATCCGTATCACCACCAAACGCGGTAATCATCTGGGAATAGGTGAAACACGTATTAAAGTAACCAACCAGTTTGGTGCTAATGGCATTACCAAAAAATTGAAAATGAATATGCACCATGGCTGGAAAATTTTCGAGGGCGATACCCCGTATACGGATGCAAATGGCCACAGGGTCGAGCCGGGCGATTTTATTGACAATGATGGCAACTGGGTCGATCCACGTGAACCGGGGGCTCGTGTTCCCGATACCTATCGTGATCCTAACGAAGTACCTCATGCTTCTGGAATTGAATTTTTTGATAATCCCTATAAATACGTAGCAACAGGGGTTCCTGGCCAGGGAGAGCCCGAATTGCTGAAAAAACCGTTTGATCAAATAGATCGTTTCTTTGGAGCCGGACAATACATTCGTAATACTATTTCAGTAAGTCAAAATACCGAAAAAACAAATTTCTTGGTAAGTTTTAGCAATTATCAGCAGGCTGGTATAGTGGAAGGCATTGATGGTTTGGTGAGAAGAAGCGTACGATTGAATCTGGATCATAAATTTAAGCGGAAATTCAGCATTAGCTTCAGCGGTTTGTTCAGTCAAACAAAGCGAGACCTGATAGATGCCGGTCGAAGCGATCCTCTGTTTGCCCTGACTTTTATGGCACCGGATGCTGACCTGGCAAAAATTGACCCGAGCACCGGGAGACTATTTATCCAGCCTGATCCTACTTCGGTAGAAGATAATCCATTATATTTCATTCGGTATAACGATCGTGACGGTACCCGTCAACGCATTATGGGCAGCTTCTCTGGACGATGGGCGCCGGTGGATTGGTTTAATCTGGAAGGTAATATAAGCTACGATCGTTCCAATCGTCGCAATGAGCGCTTCTGGCCCATTGGTTATCTTTCCATCTCCCCCGGACCGGAAATCAACGGACGTTTCATCATTGGCGATGTTTTTGATGAAGCTCTCAATGGAAGCCTTACGGCCTCTTTTGCCAAACAATTTGGCGATCTGGTTGTCCGGGTTAAGGGTCGCGGCTTATTTGAACGCACTGAGCGAAAATTTGAACAGGGTGATGGAATCGATCTGGCTGTTCAGGGTGTACGTAGCTTAAGTGTTGCCAATCAGGAATTGAGCTTTGTCGACTCCGAAATCCGACAGATTCGGTCAACGGGTTATTCCTTCATCACGGCTCTGGATTATAAAGATCGTTATATCCTGGACTTCCACCTCCGCTGGGATGGTAGTTCCCTTTTTGGTCCCGAAGAAAGATGGAATACTTACTTCCGAATCAGCGGGGCTTATCGTATGGCGCAAGAACCGTGGTGGTTTTTGCCTTTCTTCCAGGAGTTCAAACCCCGTGCTTCATTTGGAACCGCTGGTGGTCGTCCTAATTTCTTTGCACGTTTTGAAACCTTTTCAGTTAGTGCTGGACGTGTAACCAAACAAACACTGGGTAATAAAGCACTTAAGCCCGAAGATGCAGAAGAACTGGAAATTGGTCTGGATACCGCCTTTCTCAATCGGTTTACTCTGGAATTGAGTTTTGCAAAATCCACGGTTAAGGACCAATTACTGGAAGTGCCGCTCCCCTCATTTACCGGGTTTGCTACTCAGTGGAGAAATGCCGGTACTCTGGACACTCAAGTCTTAGAAGCAACGCTCAATGCTTCATTGGTGCAGAAACGGAGCTTTAGCTGGACAGCCGGTTTGACCTTTGATCGAACCTTCAAACAGAAAATCACTCAACTGAATCAACCCGCTTTTCGTATTGGCCCCTTCTTCATCAAAGAAGGTGAGGATTTAGGCGCCATGTACGGGGATAAATGGGTGACCAGCCTTGATGAGCTACCCCCCGGAATTCCGAGAGAACAATTTCAGGTAAACGATGATGGTTATGTGGTCTGGGTTGGTGAAGGTAATTCTTTCAAAGATGGTATCGCCAAGAGTCTGTGGGGACTTTCCACCACGATGACTGATGAGCATGGAGTAGACCACAGCTATAAATGGGGTATGCCCATCCTCTTCCTGGAAGAAGAATTCGATGAAGACACCGGTGAATTTACTGGCTATAATCCTTTCGTGCGACTCGGTGATGTAATTCCTGATTTTAATTTTGGTATCAACTCCACATTACGCTATAAAGGCATTACTTTCTATGTGTTAATGGATGCACAGATTGGTGGAAAAATCTACAACAACACCAGACAATGGGGATTACGTGAATTAAAGTTGGGTGAAGCAGATCAATTCGGAAAACCGGATGAATTAAAGAAACCCGGCGCTTACTATGCGGTTCTGTATGATGTCAACGCGGTTAACAGTCACTTTGTAGAAGATGCTACTTATTTGAAAATCCGTGAATTGCGGTTAAGCTATTCTTTCAATCGGTCACAACTCAAAGGGATCTTCGGTGGATTGCTTAATAAATTGACCATCGGATTTGTCGGCGAAAATCTATTTACGTTTACCGGTTACAAAGGTTATGATCCGGAAGTTGGTCTGGTCTTTGGTGAGCTGGGTTCATCGGTGATTTCTCGTTATGATGCGCACGGTTATCCGAATTTCAGAACATTTTCCGGTTTGATCGAATTTGAATTCTAATTGATTAGTTAAAACCGAAGCAGGATTATCTCCTGCTTCGGTTAAATTGCTAATTGGTTAATTAATGGAGGAGGTTATGATCAAGAAAACATCAACATGGCACGTGTTCGTTGTCATGGTCATATTAATTATGGCCTATGCAGGCTGTCAGAATTTAGATGTACAAAATCTAAATGAGCCTGATACACAACGTGCCCTGGCTCAACCGGGTGACGTAGAATCGCTCATTGCCGGTTCGATTTTGCAATGGTTCTTAATTCATAATCAGTGGGGAATCGAACATCTGATTGTCACAGCAGATGCTCTGACCTGCTCGTGGGGCAATTACGCTATGAAAGATATGTCCTCGGAACCGAGGATTGCTTTCCCCAATAATACCAGCTATCGTTACATCAATGCGATCACGGTACCCTGGCAACGCTGTTATCGGGCTATTTCAGCGGCAAGTGACGGACTCAGACAAATTAATAACGGACTGATTATTGAAAACGAAGTAAAAACCCACCGGGCCAAAGCCATAGCTAAACTGGTACAGGGGTTGGCTCTGGGTTATTTAGCCTGTTTCTACGACCGCGCTTTCATTTTAGATGAAAACATCAATCTCGAAGATTTAGAAATTAGTTTTGATAAATATGCTCCTTATAATGAAGTAATGGATGCCGCCATCACTAAGCTCGAAGAAGCTATTGATCTTCTGGAAAACGGTCCGCCATTTGAAACAGAAGAAGGCTGGATTAACGGTGTAATCATGAACAACGTTCAACTGGCTGAAGTGGCTCACTCTTATATTGCCCGGTACCTGGCCCAGGTGGCTCGCAATCCGGAAGAGAGAGCGGCAGTAGATTGGTCCAAGGTAAGATTTCATGCAGAAAGAGGGGTCAAAGAACCTTTCGCTCCACATGGTGACGGTAGTTTTGATGGCTGGTTCCATTCTCCACAATGGTTCCATAACGATCGTGGCGCAAGCTGGGCGCGTCTGGATTACAAAATGATCGGTCCTTCCGATAAATCCGGAAAATATCAGCAATGGCTGGATACCCCGGTACAACAGCGTAACGAATTTGATATGGATACCGATGACAAACGCTTATGGGATGGTACTTATGATGAAAATGGACGTCAGAATCCAGGAATTTACGCTGGCAACTGGGGGCCTTCCCCCTTCCGGGCTAATCGTGGTACTTACCACTTCTCTAAATACGGCTATTACCGCTACGAGGATTACGCGCTGGGTGGCAATGTAGGTCCTTCGCCCATTTTCTTGCCAGAGGAAAATGATTTTCTAATCGCTGAAGCTCTATTATGGACTGGTGGTAGCGATGCCGAAATCGCCGCCATTATTGATAAAACCCGTGTTAATAATGGCGGATATCCCCCGGCACTGGAAGTATATTCCGGTCGTGGCAGTGTTACCGATAAGAGGAGTCCATTACCCGGAGCCAGTTTATGGGCTATGCTAAAATATGAAAAACACATCGAGATATTGATGACCGGTGCTGGAGTGGAATTCTTTGACAATCGTGGCTGGGGTGACCTGGTTACCAATACCCCGGTTCACTTCCCGGTGCCAGCCCGCGAACTGGAAATCCTGGAAGTTAAACCCTACACCTTCGGTGGTGGTGGGGAAGGTTCCGCACCTAAAGTTAACATGATTCCTGGACCTCCCGAGTAAAATTAAAACTAAAATCACCTGGACTTTTAGAAAGGCCATCATCATTAAAAATGATGGCCTTTCTTTTGATTTTTTGGTATTATTTTATTATTTTTGATTAATCTAATTT
>CAZMEG010000272.1:0-5414 GCA_964565205.1 uncultured Cytophagia bacterium | reverse complement strand
AATGTCGTTAGGATTTGTTGATTGGGATTTGGGATTTCTTGATTATGTTAATCCAATATAATCAAACCAAAGTTCCTAATGGATTAATGGAGTACTGGAGTGTTGGATTAATGGAAAAGTTTTTCAATACTCCATCACTCCAATACTCCTGACACCTAATTACTAAAATTTTAATATGTTATGAAAGTAAATATTAAAATTTTTACGAATTATTCAGGTTAAATGGAATAATAGTGAATTAAGAAATGGACTAATCTTCAAGTACTCCATAATTCCGTAAACCTGATGGTACAAATCCCAATGTATTAGCCTGAAAGGAAGCTTTATGAACAGAAATCCCCCCTTTGTGTTTTTAATTGCATGTCATTTATTTTTGTTTATCTCCAATCTTTTTGCTCAAGTTTATTTTGGCCTGCCCGTGGAAATCTATGCTAAAAGAAGGACCAGCTTTCTTCAACAGATGCCGGATCATTCAATTGCTGTATTTCAATCGGCAACAGCGAAGACCCGTTCTCGAGATATTAATTTTGAGTATCGCCAGAATAGCGATTTATTATACCTCACCGGCATTTCGCAGCCTAACACCGCATTAATTCTGGTTAAAAATGTATCTTCTGCCGGCGTGTCTGAAAATACATCGGAAATTTTATTTCTTCCGAAAATTACCCGGCGTAATGTGGAAGGCACCTCTATTAATGAAGAAATCGCAAAAAATGTTTTGGGTTTTAAAAAGGTCTTCGATCGTGCTGCCTTTAATAAAAAATTTAATACATTTTTAAAAAATAAAAAGGTGTTGTTTGCTAAGTTTGAACCCGATTTTGTTTATGAACCCTTGAGTCAGAAACGCTATTTTATCGGTCGTGAAGCTAAGAAATTATTAAGGGAAAAATACCCTGGCCTGCGAGTAGAATCCCCTGGCAAAATTATGACAAGGCTGCGAGAAATTAAAAGTCAAGAAGAATTAAAACTGATGCAAAAGGCTATTGATATAACCTGCGACGCGCATATTCAGGCCATGCGAAATGCCAGACCGGGTATGTATGAATATGAACTGGAGGCCATCATTGAGTATGTGTTTAAAAGAAGTGGAGCCCAATACCCGGCTTTCCCTTCTATTATCGGTTCAGGGCCTAATTCTACCATAATTCATTACTGGAGAAATGAGCGAAAAATGCAATCCGGCGATGTGGTAGTGATTGACATTGGAGCAGAATATTTTGGTTACGCCGCCGATGTGACACGAACCCTCCCTGTTAATGGTAAATTTACTCCAGCACAACGTGAATTGTACGAAATTGTTCTGCGGGCCCAGAAGGAGGCTATCGCAGCCGTGAGACCTGGCATACCATTTCGTAAGATTCATAAAATTGCCCGCCAGGTAATTGAGTCGGCCGGATTTGGGAAATATTTCATTCACAGCACCAGTCATTATCTGGGCATGGATGTACACGATGTGGGCGACTACAGAAAATTAAAGCCAGGCATGGTCATTACAGTCGAACCGGGTATTTATATTCCAGAGGGTAGCCCGGCAGATAAGAAATACTGGAACATTGGTATTCGGATTGAAGATGACGTACTGGTTACAAAAACAGGTCATAAGGTTCTTTCTTTGCGAGCCCCCAAAGAAATCAAAGCTATTGAATCTTTAATGGAAAAAAGTGTCGGAATGAGTAGTAAAGAATTTTTACAAAAGGAATAAAATTGTTCGATGTGATGTTTTATAGGTATCATGAGAAATTTAATACTAAAATCACTAATAATTATTGTGAGCCTTGGTTTTTTACCCCCTACATTTGGGCAGTCTAAACAAATTAAATTGGCTAAATTAGAAAAAAATAATCGGGCAACCCCTAATAAAACTACTAATGTAAAAAAATCATCGATTCTAACTCCTCTTGCTATAAAACCTGCTGTAAATTTACACGACTCCATATTGCCAAAACCCTCTGTAAAAAGCCTGTTAAAATTCAAGACCACGCCTCAGGATCCGGAGCATCGCTGCTATGAAATCGTTGCCCCGATCAGCAGTCATTATGAATTTAAATTTCATTTCATGTCTTTACAAAAATACGTTCCTAATACATCTCCATAGCGATATAAGTCGCGTTTCATGGTAACCTCCTACCAAAGGCCCGGATGGTTAATAGAAACTAATTCGGGCCTTTTTATTTGATTTACTTGATTTTCAAAATAAAATCTCTTATTTTCAACTTGAAAAAAAGAGGGAACAGCCGTGAAATTGATTTTACTTCTTTTAAGCTGGCTTATTCTATCAGGCTATTTGATCAGTTTTTACTATTATTTAAAATTTTTCAAAACAAAAAGCTCGTTGGTTGCCAGACAAACTCGCCTGTGGTTTGCAGGCTCGGCTTTCTGCCATTCCATCTACCTTTTCCTCCTTACTCAACAACTGGGACATTTACCGGTGGGGGATGTTTATCAGGTGCTTACCACCTGTGCCTGGTTTTTTGTTCTGGTTTACCTGATCCTGGAAATTCGATTAAACGAAATGACCATGGGCATATTTTTTCTACCAATAGTTATTATATTACACACCATTTCAAATCTTTTTATTGATGTGGAAAAACCGTTGAGCGCAGTTTTAACCAATGTTATGTTTGAGGTGCATGTCTTAATCATGATTTCGGCTTATACGGCCTTTGCCATTTCTTTTATTTCAAGTCTCATGTATATTTTACTTTCCCGGGAGATGCAATCCAAACATCTTGGTATTTTTTTCCAGAGATTGCCTTCGCTTGAATTTTTTGAGAGATTGAGTAATCAGGCGGTAAACATCGGTTTGATTCTGGTTACGGGCGGTATTGCTATGGGAATCAGAATGGGTATGAATGTCTGGCAGGGGAACTGGCAGGAGGACCCAAAACTTATTGCTGTGGCCATTTCCTGGCTGATTTATCTTTTGCATTTTATCACCAGGAAATCGATTGGCTGGCAGGGTCGCCGGGCGGCCATTGTTTCGGTTATCGGTTTTAACTGGATTTTATTTTCATTCATAATTGTTAATTTATTCTTTTCAAAAGTTCATAGTTTTAAATAATCATGCCAATTGTAGCCTTTGGAATAAATCTCGAACATTTCGAAAAAAAGCGCCGGTGGGCTGAAACTTTTGAAATTACCCCTCAGGTGTTAAACCATCTGGCCAGGGCGTTTTCATGTGAAGAATTATTTTTAGTAAAACGCAGTAATGAGTTTGCCGTTTTTGCTGTCTCCGAAAGACGAAACGAACTGATTAATGGATTTTACCAGTTCTTACAAAATGAATGCAGGGTCACCAGGGAGAAATTGCAGCATTATGGCTGGCGCCGGGAAGGGGCAGAAGCAGTGCGACAATTTTTGAAATATGCCATCGGATTAGATTGCCCCGGTGATCTGGCCCACTCCATTGAACAGTTCCGAAAATGTTTTGCCGTCTCCAAAGCTACCCGATTAGCCGGACCCTATTTGAACAAACTTTACATTCAAGGTATTTGGCTCTCAGAAAAAGTACGTCTGGAATTAAATTTACATAAAAATATGGTCACACCTGAATCGGTAGTTACCGACCTGGCTGAAAAGATTTTTGGTGACCTTAAAGATCATCAGGCTTTAATTTTAAACGGTGGACCGTGGAGCGAATCCTTTATTAAGAAACTCCAGGAAAAACGTATCGGGAAGCTTTATTTTCTTAAAGATGATCAGAGCATAGAATTGGCGCAACGATATAATGGATTTCTGATTGAAACCGAAGAAATGCCCGCACTTTTACGCAAAATAGATCTTATAATAAATTTTTCTGGTGGAAAATTAGAATTATTCAATTCTTCTCGTTTACATCAGATAATGGGTGAGCGGCATAATGCTCCTTTACTGATTGTAGATTATCCAAATGAACAGAAGGGAACTCCGATTGAAAATACCCAGGTGTCCAGAATTTACAATTTATATTTTTACAACAAAGATGATCTTCAACAAATTATTACAAAAAATTTGAAAGAGCATCTGAAAGTTGTGGAATCGGTGGATCAACTTATTGAACGTGAAGTGCGTGATTTTTTGCTTTGGGTTCAGAATAAGGAGCTTTATCGTTTTGGTGACATCATTGGTAAAAGTGAAGCCATGCAGAACATTCTGGAGTTGATTGCCCGCGTAGCCCAGACCGATACCACCATTTTAATTGATGGAGAAAGTGGTACGGGCAAAGAGTTGATAGCCCGGTCTATTCATGCACACAGTACACGGGCAAAAAATCCATTTGTGGTGGTAAATTGTGGGGCCATGCCTGAAAATCTGCTGGAAAGCGAGTTATTTGGACATGTGCGAGGGGCATTTACAGGAGCCATGCGTAATAAAAAAGGACTTTTTGAGGTGGCCAACCAGGGTACTATTTTTTTAGATGAGATCGGTGAAACTTCCTTTGCCATGCAGGTAAAACTTTTACGTTTTTTACAGGAAGGTGAAATAAAACCTGTAGGCAGTAATGAAACCATAAAGTTAGATGTAAGACTCATTGCTGCTACCAATCGGCAACTGGAGGACATGGTAGAGCAGGGCACTTTTCGCAAAGATTTATTTTATCGTTTAAATGTCATTAAAATTACCATTCCGCCTTTGCGTGAACGCAAAGAAGATATCTTACCATTAGCCGAATTTTTTATTAAAAAGTTTGCAACTAAAATGCACAAAACCGTTTATGGCATGGATGAAGAAGTCGCCGAACTTCTCCAGCAGTACCATTGGCCTGGCAATGTTCGGGAACTAGAAAATGCCATGGAACATGCCGTGGCCCTTTCTTCGGGGGATCTACTTACCCGATACGATCTACCCTCTTCTATTGTAAATAGCGAAACCAGGTTAAATGGAAAATTAACTGTGAAGACTATGTCTCTTCGTGAACTTGAAAAGCAATATATATCGCAAATGCTCAAAGAATATAACTGGAATTATGAACTGGTCACGAAAATTCTGGGTATCGGGCGTACAACCCTGTGGCGTAAGATGAAAGAATACAACCTTTCCAGCAAATCCCCAGCAAAGAGCTAATTAATGTGAATAAAGATTCAAAATTTGTCAAAGTTGCGGAAGTTTCACAAATTAAAAATGGTCAAAACAAGGTGGTATATTTTTATGGCCGTGAGGTGGTAATTTTTCATGTGAATGGCCAGTTTTATGCTATGGATAACCGCTGTCCTCATCAAGGAGGCCCTTTAAGTGAGGGGGAAATTGAAAATAATGTACTGGTCTGTCCGTGGCATGGTGCACGTTTTGATATGACCACGGGACGGGGCTTACCGGGTCCCCACAAGTGTGATGTTAGAATCTATCATGTGAAAATTGAGGATGAAAATATTAAAATTGCGATGAGCGTAAAACTTCCGTTGCGGTGAGGTATACACACCACTCGCTTCCGAGTT
>CAZMEG010000271.1:0-5415 GCA_964565205.1 uncultured Cytophagia bacterium | reverse complement strand
AACTATATCTCATTACAAAATTTTACATAGACTGGGGGATGGCGGCATGGGCGTTGTGTATAAAGCCCGTGACCTTAAATTAAATCGATATGTGGCGCTAAAATTTTTACCGCCACACCTGAGTCAGAACCAGGCAAGCAAACAGCGCCTCATCCATGAAGCCCGGGCAGCGTCGGCGTTGATTCACCCGAATATTGCTACTATTTATGAAATTGATGAAGTGGATGCACAGTTATTTATCTCCATGGAGTATGTGGAAGGGCAATCGCTTGCCGAAATTATCAAAACTCACGTAATCCTCTCTCAAGGGCAAGACACCCCCCTTAGTCCCCCCTCGAGGGGGGAATTAAATGGAGGTGTTCTCTCCTCGAGGGGGGGATTAAATGACAGTGTTTTGTCCTCGAAGGGGGAATTAAATGGGGGTGTTTTACCCTCAAAAAGAGAATTAAAGAGGAGTGTTTTACCCTCAAAAGGGGAATTAAAGGGGGGAGTTGGAAACCCCCTACCGCTGGACAAAGTACTTGACTATGCCATCCAGATCGCCGAAGGGCTGGCACATGCTCATACCAATGGAATTATTCACGGTGACATCAAACCCAGCAATATTCTGGTAACCAATGAAGGTCGAATTAAAATCGTTGATTTCGGACTGGCCCGACCAATCAACCAATCCACAGTCCAAAACAGGCACAGGCTATCCACAAATGTTTCCGGCATCGATCCAGGCACCTCGACCAGTGGCATTGAAGGGACTATCCTTTACATGGCGCCGGAACAAATCGACAATGGTCCAGTTGATGAACGCACGGACATTTACGCTTTGGGCGCTGTACTGTACGAGCTTTTAACCGGTAAGCCTCCCTTCCATGGGAACGACAGCGTCTCACTTATAACAGCAATTTTAGAAACGCCTTCGCCATCCCCCGAGACCGATCGAGCCGATTTGCCAATAGCTATTTGCCAGGCCGTTAAAAAAGCCCTTGCCAAGGTTCCAGAAAAGCGATTTGCCAGCGCCGGCGAATTCAAAAGCGTACTTAAGTCAATCGCTACTTCAGAGAAAAAGCTATCCAGTAATTTGCCTGTATTTTGGGTTTCAATAATGGTTCTGCTGACATTGATTTTGATCGGTGTCCTGCGCTGGGTGAGCCCTCGAGACTCTTCTCTAAAGGTTGTTGAGCTTCAACAGCTTAAACCGACGACACAACCTTACGGATACCCGGTCCTTTCCCCGGATGGAAAGCAGATTGTCTATCTTACAAACACTCTTGATTACAAAGAGAAACAACAGAAACTGGTCATTGAAGAGCTGCGCACCGGCCAAACTAAATATTTTGACCTTGGAGTATTTAAAAAAGATGACCTCATAGAGGTATATGATTGGTCTCCCGACATGAAATGGATCCTGGTACGATCCAAAACCGGGAGACTCCAGATTGTGGATACCAGTGGAACGGAAGTGAGAGAACTAAATGTTTCTGGATATGAAGCGCGCTGGTCTCCTGATGGTGAAAAAATCGTTTTCACTCGATTTGACCCGACCAAATTGATCCGGAAAAATGAAATCTGGTTATATGAACTTTCTTTGAAAAAAGCCCGGAGAATTTCACCACTGGATGGCCACAGTTATTCCTCCCCGGCCTGGTCTCCTGATAATCGCTGGATTGTCTGTACCGGAGGAATCGGTAGTGACCGCGGACTCTGGATAATTGACCCACGGACGAAGCAAAGCCACTTGCTATTCAAACAGACTCCAGAAGTAGCCCAGCCCGCCTGGTCTGGTTCGGGGAAATACATCTATTTTATCCGCGCTGGCGCAGAATTATGGTATATACAGGTTAATGATGATCCGGTAGTTCCTGTAAGTGTTCCACGGCGGTGCATTGAAAATACGGGTATCATCGGGTTCAGTTTATCTCATAACGGCAAATACCTTTTAATTACTGAGAACGTGCTATTAGAAAATTTCTGGCGTTTCGATCTGCCCCTAAACTCAAGCAATCCCTGGCTACAGGCGAAACTCCTTATTCGTTCTCAGAACTGGGGAACCACCAATCTTGATATTTCACCGTCTGAGAATTTTCTTATTCTCGAAACCAACCTGGGACTGCGACGTGTCCTGTTCCAGTACAATTTGCACGAGAAATCCCGGAAAGTCCTTTACAATACGCAGGATGCCTTTGGGCCCTCCATTTCACCTGATGGGCAGTGGGTAGCTTTTGATGCTGGCGGCGGTAACAAGGCTGACATCTGGCGGGTATCTTTGATGTCGGGACATGCAGAAAAATTATTTGAATATCCGGGCGCGGACTGGATGCCCCGGTATTCACCCGATGGCAACAAAATTAGCTTTGTTTCAAATCGGGGTGGACAATTTGACATCTGGCTCTATGATTTAAATAATCAAACATTTCAAAGGGTAACCAATACTCCAGATATGGAATCCGCTGGTTACTGGTCATGGGATGGTAAGAAGCTGGCTTTCTTTCGAACTTTAATGGCGGGAAATCACTCCGAGGTGTGGATTTTAGACTCTCGCACCGGCCTGGAAACAAAGGTATACGACATTCCCAACACCATAATTGATGCTACCACTACCATTGCCTGGGGACCTGAGAACCGCACATTATTTTTTTCAGATAGCCAGGGGATCAGAGAGCTCGACCTGGTAAATGGAAAAACCCGGCGGCCTCTTGATGTTCTAAATCATCAAACCACACATAATCGCTATGCAATCAATGGAAGCGATTTGTATGTCATTCAACGCAATTTTGTTTCAAATTATTCTATAGCGGAGATTCATGAAGTAAGATGAAATGGTCTAAACAAAAAACACAAAATCGTCTGGCCATTCTGGAAAATCTTCTGGAAATTGGCCGCAAAGTGCTGGCAGAGGGTGATATTGATCAATTACTTGCCACCGCAATGGATGGAGCTATTGAGCTCTCAGGCGCTGAACGGGGGATGATTATCTTATTTGATCCAGAAAATCGGATACGCTTCCATACGGCACGCAACTTTAATCGACAGGACCTTCAGCAACCCCGAAACGAAATTAGCCGTAGCATCATTCGCAAAGTACAGACTGAAAAACACCCCATTTTCCTGAAAAATGCACGCGAAGATCCGGATTTTAAATCCAGCAAAAGTGTTCGAGGGCTCAAAGTTTTGTCGGTCATCTGTTTGCCACTTATGCATAACAACAAAATTGTCGGCGCTGTGTATCTGGATAACCGCTCCTTTCGGGGGGTTTTTAAACCGGAGACTTTTTACTTTGCACAAAAGTTTGCAGAGTTTATTTCACTGGCAGTGAAACATGCTCTGGAGGAAAGACGCCTTCGTGACAATTTGGAAGCCTTGCAACACGACCTGCGTGAACAATATAATTTTGGTGAAATTATTGGTCGCCACCCCACCATGACAGAAATTTTGCGACTGGTGGCCCAGGTGGCCGATACCGAAGCTACGGTTCTCATTCAGGGAGAAAGTGGTACAGGTAAAGAACTCATTGCACGGGCTTTGCACCAGAACAGCAGCCGTGCCGACCACCCTTTTGTGGCTATCAATTGCGGAGCCCTGCAGGAAAATTTGCTGGAATCCGAACTTTTTGGGCATGTTAAAGGAGCCTTCACAGGAGCCACCGAGAATAAGATGGGCTGGTTTGAACGGGCGCATGGGGGAACCATATTTTTAGATGAAGTAAGTGAAATGTCAACAGCTTTACAACTTAAATTATTACGTATTTTACAATCCGGAGAATTTTCACCGGTGGGAAGCACGGTAATTCGCCGTACCAACGCACGAATCGTAGCCGCAACAAACCGCAACTTAAAGCAACTGGTTCAGGAAGGACGATTTCGGGAAGACGTCTTTTATCGCCTAAATGTCATTGTCATCGATGTTCCACCCCTGCGCAAACGTGCCAGTGATATCCCCCTTCTTGCACAACACTTCCTTGAGCTGTATGGCAGAAAATACGGCAAACAGGATTTACATTTGAGTTCACAGGCCCGAACTCTTCTTATGCAATATGCTTTTCCGGGCAACGTACGTGAACTGGAAAACATTATACAACGGGCGATTATACTTTGTCAGGGTGATGAAATCGGTGTAGCACAATTGTCCATTCACCCTCCGAACTCAAGTTCATTGAGTCCATTCAGGGAACCAGCAAGGACTTTTAAGGAGGCAAAACAGCGAATCATTGCAGAGTTTGAAAAGAATTTTATTCTAAATCGTTTGGCCGAGTCTAAGGGAAATATTAGTCAGGCTGCAAGGGCCTCCGGGATGGACATTAAAAATTTTTATGAGAAGATGAAACATTACGGTATCGACCCCAGGATTTTAAAGCAAGATAAATGATTCCGGGACGTTTCTTACCCAAATTTTTTTAGAACCATAAAAGGTGCGGTTTGTCAAACCTTGAGAGACTCTGAAAAAGATAGCGTGAAGGTCTCGTACCGAGGTTTTTGAAACAAATTAGTGCCTGGATAGCCCTCGGCGAGGATGCCTTCGGACTAAATATTTTGAATTTTCGAAATTTCTGCAAGTCTCCTTTCATTACATGAATTGAATTCTGTTTTTCCCTCACATTTCAAAATCATAAAAAATCCAACTAACAACGAACCACTAACTAAATTATCAACCTTTGGTATGATTACCAAATTATTTTTGGTGTTTTTACCAAAATCCTTAAGCCTCTCCCCTATCCTTTGCCATTTTTATTTTCAAGCTTAAGCTGTTAAAAAACCAGAGATTATTTCTCCATAATATTAAAGTTTTAGATGTGGCACAAAAATTGAAATTATTGTTTCTAACAAATTAACTCAATAAGGAGGGAAATGAACGGGCCCGGTATTCTTGTAGCAGGAGGTTCAATTCCAAAAGACACAAATCTGGTAAAAGCTATTTCACAAATCGCCGAGACCCTGACACAAACAGATGCATCCGAAGTCGTGCCTATGCTGGAGTGCAACCCGACGCTCCGGCTTGTGCTGTTGGAGATCGACCGGGATGATTTCAACGTGGGCGTGCTGGCTCGGCTGCGCCGGACGTTTCCCCATGTACAAATCGTCATCATTGATGGCAGTGTCGATCAGAACCTGCTGGCAGAAGCCTTCTCCCTTGGCGTGAAAGACGCCTTTGCGAAGCCCCTAAATCTGGACTTGCTTATCGAGAGGGTGGGGGTTCTTATGCGTGAGGCCTAGATAATTCACTGAAATCACATTAAACCAAAATTATTTGTCATTAAATGGAGGAGAATCATGAAAAAGCAAGCTATTTTTTTTATCCTTTCCATTTTACTTTTCACTATATTGGCTCAGGCGCAAATCCCGCAGACCATGAGCTACCAGGGCGTGCTCACCGATGCGGACGGCAACCCGGTGGCCGATGGCAGCGTTTCGCTCACCTTTAAAC
>CAZMEG010000270.1:0-5434 GCA_964565205.1 uncultured Cytophagia bacterium | reverse complement strand
GCAAAATAGCCTTTTTGATGCATGGTTCTGTCAAATAAAGGCAGTAAAACCCGTCCTGAAACTAACTGTTCCTGATTCATAAATCGAATCTTCAACTTAGAAGTTTCGGCAGACTCTTTTGATAAAGAGACAGAAATTAAATCTTCGCCGCTTTCGGAGACTAAAGCAAAAGGAAAAATTCTTACGTCATGTTTTTCCACCCAAAAGGTAGTGCGATACACCCAGTCTTCCCATTTTTGTGGTTTATAACTATAAGCCACTAAACGAGACCCTGTTACGACAGGCAGGTCTGAAGTAAGCAATTTTAAAAGTTTATCATTTACTGGGATAAATACTGCTGTATCAGGAAAGGTCTCCGAACGGGCAAATAATATGAAATTCGTAAAATCATCTTTTTGCTTTTGCTCATGCTCCATTTCTGAGCTCAATTGAATCACCCCGAAGCTCGGTAAAATCTGTTGATACTCAATAGTATAGGAATCAAACAGGGTTATGGGGTTATTCGAGTCTTCTATTATAACGGTCTGCTTTAGATTTTCCTGGGTGATTTTATAGGGTATGGAAATAATATTTTCTCGAAGATTCTGGGCCTGCCAGCCGGCGATGAAAAAATAGAATATAATCAGCAATAAAATAAATTGAATGGCCTGGGGGAAGGTTGATTGCAGGATACTTGAAATCCGTAGCTTACGCGAAAGACGGGCATGATGATATATTAACACTACCGGTATTTTTACAAGTACTGCCAGCAGATAAATTCGGGCAATTAAGTACAAAATTTTTGGTACACCATACCAGAGGAGTGAATTTTTGAAATGATTGTTCTCGAATATTTCAATGTTAAATAATTTTCGAGTTAAAACAAATACCATTAAAAAAGCAGCCCAGCATTCAATCTGGGTTAATTCTTCAAGCCATTGTGTCTTTTTTAACAGGAAAATAAAAAGGAAAAATTGATAAAGTAAAAGATAGATAAAAGAATGGCTTTTTGTTACTACAATTAAACCAAAATAGCCGAGCAACAAAAACCAGAAAATTGTCGATTTCCTTCTGGGACTATTTTCGACTAACAGGAGACTGAATAAAAGCACTAACAGAAGAATCAGTATATTTTGAAGAAGATTAACCGGAAAAGCGAGTAATTTAAGATCATAGTTGCCATAAGTGTTTAACAAAGTAAGTTCGATAAACAGAAGAATTAAGTAGAATGCAATTAATAATTCGGAAGGTGGTTTTAAGTAATCTTGAATAAGCTTTAAGAGCTTAAACCAGAAGTATACATTTATACACAGGATTAACCACCAGAGATTGACCGAAAATGGAAACGATGGAGCATAAAAAAACCAGTAAAAAGTAACAATCCATCCACTGAGAGAATAAAGAAACAATTTTTTGTTAATCTGGAGAGTTTTGAGGCGTATAATAAATTGATCGATTCGTTCCTGGATTTTAAAATTCATGGCTTGCAAGTGCATTCAATTTTTGCTCAAAGATTAACAAAATTTTGCATTAAATTCAAGTATAATGCTTTGTACATAAAAGCTTGTTTTTTAAACTGATTTTTTATATATTGGTCGGTTAATATTCAGAAATTAGAGGGGAACAAAATCTCGTAGATTGTAAGTTATGACTTATGTTTTTCGATTTTTAGGAAGAAGGGTATATTTTTTCTTTTATCATCTGGGTTCTTTCAGTCAGTTATTATGGCAAACTATCAAGTCATTAGCTGATTTTCGTACTTATTCAACTCTCGTTCCAGAACAGATGCTAAGAATTGGTGTTGAATCCATTCCTGTGGTAGTTTATATTGCTGGATTTGCCGGAATGGTAACCTCCATTCAAAGTTCAGAGAACTTTACTGACTTTGTGCCGTTATATATAATCGGTACCGTGGTTGAAAAAGGGGTTTTGAGAGAGCTTTCAGCCGTACTCACAGCTCTGGTACTGGCAGGACGCGTGGGGGCTTCAATTGCAGCCGAACTCGGCACAATGAAAGTAACGGAACAAATTGATGCGCTGGAAACCCTGGCTTTTAATCCGGTATCGTACTTAATTGTTCCGCGTGTACTGGCGGGCGTGGTGATGTTTCCGGTTTTAACTATTTTTGCAGCTCTGGTCGGAATAGTTGCAGGGTGGTTAACGGCGATTTCAGTCATGGATATTTCAAGCTATGAATTTTTTAAAGGGGCCAAGATGTTTTTTATGGACAAAGATGTAATCTTACCTCTGGGTAAGTCTTTACTATTTGGAGCTGCAGTGACCATGGTAGCCTGCTATCAGGGTTTTCATTCTCAGGGCGGCGCTGAAGGAGTGGGGTCTGCTGCCACAAAAGCAGCGGTTATCTCCTGTTTGTTGATTTTATTGTTAGACTTCTTAATGGCTGTATTGATTTTATTTTAACGGAATTAAATTTGAAAATATTCATGTTAATTAAACTAAGCACCTATGAATAATTTTAAAAAGAAAATCAATCACAATAGTAAAGAATTTATCATTGAAATCAAAAATTTACATAAAAGTTTTGCGGATAATTACGTGCTTCGTGGTGTAAATTTGAATATTGGCAAGGGCCATACAACTGCTATTATTGGAAGTAGCGGATGTGGCAAAAGCGTATTACTTAAACATATAATTGGACTGATGAAACCCGATGAGGGGTGTGTTTTTTTGTACGATGAATGTATTACCGAAATGAACTACGACGAATTAAATGACATTCGAAAACGTATGGGCATGGTTTTTCAGGGTTCGGCACTTTTTGATTCTATGACAGTAGCCGAGAATGTTGCCATCGGCTTAAAAAAACACACAAATTTGACCCAGAAAGAAATTGATGAAAGGGTTCGTGAGTGTCTTGCGCAGGTTGGACTGGTAGGTATTGAAAATTTATACCCGGCTGAATTAAGCGGTGGCATGAAAAAGCGGGTAGCGATAGCCAGAGCCATCGCCATGGAACCAGAAATTTTGCTTTACGATGAACCCACCACCGGCCTTGACCCCATTCGTGCCAATTCTATCAATGACCTGATCGTTTCTTTACAAAACAAACTGGATGTGACTTCTATTGTGGTGACTCACGACATGAATAGCGTGGAACGAGTGGCCGACCGCGTAGCATTTCTCTACAACGGTGTCATTCATTTTGAAGGCACTGTGGAGGAGTTGGAAAAATCAAAGGATAAAGCTTTAAGAAATTTTGTGGAAGGAGTTGATGAAATTGAATCTTCGTCCGTTGCTGTTGAACATTTTTAGGAGGAAATAAGTACATGCGCAGGTTTACAACTGAGATTATTTTAGGTGTGGTGGTCTTTCTGGCAATTGTAATTTTTATATTTGGATATTTGTATCTTAAAAATGTACCTCTGAAGGCAAATCGATACCATATTCTCGCCCGTTTTAATGATGTAACGGGTCTGGAAAAAAGTGATTTTGTGAGTGTTTCTGGTCTAAGAATAGGTCGGGTACTGAATTTAAATCTGGATGGACTTCAGGTTCTGGTAACTCTGGAAATTAACTCTGACGTTAAGTTACCTAAAGACTCTCGTGCCTTAATTAAAAGTATAGGGATGGTGGGGGAAAAATATGTGGAAATTTTACCCGGCACCTCTACCGAATATCTAACCGATGGTGATATAATCAATGGTAATAACCTGGGAGACCTGGCGGACATGGGACAATCTATGGAAGGATTGGTCCAAAAGACCGAACAATTAATTACCGAACTACAAAACGTCTTATCCAATACTTTTGATGCTTCAACCCAAAAAGACATAAGCCGAAGCTTTCATCATATTAGTAATATTGCAGCTACGCTGGATGAAAAAAGTAAAGAAAATAGCGAACATCTGAATAAAATTCTGGCAAATTTGGAAGTCATCTCTTCTAATTTAAATGAACTGGTTGTACAGAATCGTGACCGTCTGGAGCAATCCATCGACAATTTTTATCAGGCATCCAATCGTATTCAAGTCATTGTAAATAAGCTGGACAGTTCTCTAACTACCATGCAATCTTTACTGGCCAAAATCGAAAATCAGGAAGGTGCCTTGGGTAAAGTCATTAACGATGACGAGCTTTATGAAAATATTCGAGGTCTCACCATAAAGCTTGATTCTCTTGTCCAGGACCTGCAAAAGCGTCCACATAAGTATTTTAATCTTGGCTTTATCAAATTCTTTTAAGACGGTGTTTCCGGTTGATGTTAAAAAGGTAGAACCCAATCGGCTGGTAATCATCTGGGACGATGGACACGAGAGCCTATATTCTTTACAAAATTTACGCCGAAATTGTCCCTGTGCTACCTGTAAAAATATTAAATCCAGTAAACAGGACACCAGCCCGTTGAAAATACTGTCCCCTCAGGAAATCATCCCGGAAGATATTGAGGTATGGGAGGCGGAGGTGATTGGTAGATATGCTTTACAATTTCGCTGGAGTGACGGCCACCACGAGGGTATTTACAGCTTCGATTACCTGCGAAAGCTTTGTGAATGCGAAAAGTGTAGATCGAATTATTAATAGAAAAAATTAAGCAACTCACATAATTTGTAATCGTATATTTCCACTGTCATTCAAGAGTTCGTTTTATGTATGTCATTGAAACCTTCGAATTAACCAAAAAATTTAGTCGCGGCAAAATTATCGCCTTGAATCAGGTCTCCCTTACAGTTGAAAAAGGCCAGATATTTGGATTATTGGGCCCCAATGGGGCCGGTAAAACCACTTTAATAAAAATTCTTTTAGGCATTTTGTATCCTACGGCCGGTACAGCTAAAGTTTTAGGACAACCACTAAAGGACTATCGAATCAAAGAAAAAATTGGCTATTTACCGGAAAATCATCATTTTCCAGAATTCCTTAAGGGAGGAGAAGTACTGGATTACTGGGGCCGAATGACGGGACTGGGTAGGGCCCAGTTAGAACAAAATAAACGTCGCCTGTTGAAGCTGGTTCGAATGGAAGAATGGCAAAATACTAAATTGAAAAAATATTCCAAGGGTATGCTTCAACGGTTAGGTCTGGCGCAGGCCATGCTCAACGATCCTGAAATTTTATTTCTCGATGAACCCACCGATGGGGTCGATCCTATCGGTCGTAAAGAAATCCGTGATATTTTGCTCCAGTTGAAAGACGAAGGCAAAACCATTTTTCTAAATTCGCATCTTCTGTCTGAGGTAGAAATGATCTGTGATGAAGTAGCGATTTTGGACAAGGGCCAATTGGTTAAACGCGGGTCGGTACAGGAGCTTACTTCCCCCTCCAAAACTTATCGCATCGAAACTTCGCCTTTAGAAGACGAAATCATCGATGGCTTGAAAAAGTTTTCTACCCAATTGGAATGTCACAATGGTTATTTCGAATTGTCTATTGGCAATCAAAAGACGTTAAATGGGGTGATTGATTTCCTACGGAGTCACAGTGTGGAAATCAATGC
>CAZMEG010000269.1:0-5435 GCA_964565205.1 uncultured Cytophagia bacterium | reverse complement strand
ATAATTATTTCTTTTTTTAAAGTCAATTATTGAAGCTCACCTCTTTTTTACTGGGAGGAAATTATTTTTATTTATTTTTGTACTAAATTTAATCTGAAAATTCTTCCACTTTTTCGTTCACCATATACAATATATTTTCCATCAGGTGAAAAATCTGGATCCATCTCGATGCCTTCATCACTGACGGTTAAAGGCTTTTTGCCAGAACCATCAATTTTTATGATATATATATCAGAATTTAAAATTTGATGGCCATCGTCGTGAGTAATCATATAAACCAACCACTGACTATCGGGGGACCAATGAGGTCGTTCCCCTGCTCCAAGGTCCTGCCAGGTGCCTTCAGTGAGATTCACCACAAACATGTGACCACCAAGCACTTCAAAAGCGACTTGCTGACCATCGGGTGAAACTGTGAGATTTAAATATGTTCCCGGAACAGGTTTTAAGCTGCGCAGTACCTTCCCATCACGGTTTGCTATGTTAATCCCCTGCGCAGTCGGAAAAACAATTTGTCCTGAAAATAAACTTGTAGTTGTTGATTTTGGAATAGCATAATTAATGATTTGCAATCCCTGCCTGGTTCTAAAATAAATAAGATTTCGATCCGGAGTCAATTTTGGTACCGTGAAAAGGGAAGAACGGATGGTAGTCAAAACTCGTGCACGTTTTTGTGCTATATTATAAGCCTTAATTTGAAAAATTCTTCGATGTCCTTCATATTTTATAGCTCGCCCGATGATTTCTTTTGAATTCCCCGACCACAACATTTGATAGCCGGCGCCAGGATCCTGGGTAATTTGCTGTAAATTGTCGCCATTGGCATCCATCACCCAGATGCCAGCATAATTACGACCGGTAATGGCGATCTTTTTTCCATCAGGTGAACATACAGGCTGCTGGAAATAGTTCCCCTCTGGAGTTAATACTACCGGATCACCCATTACATGCCATTTTATCTGAGCCATACTGTTGGTGCCAAGAAAAAATAATATAACAATGTAAAAATAATAAAACGTCTTCATGAAAGTCTCCTGTTTTATCTCAGAAAAATCATCTTCTTATTTTCTATTTTTTGATTAAATTTTAGTTGATAGATATAAATACCACTGCTTACAAGGTGGCCATGGTCATCTTTACCGTTCCAGGTAATTTGATGAGCGCCTGGTTCCTGAAAAGTGTCCACCAGCTTTTTTACCAGTTGTCCCGTTGCATTAAAAATGCTCAGAGTTACATGCCCGCTAAAATTCAAACGATAATTAATCACTGTCTCAGGATTAAAAGGATTGGGATAATTTTGCATTAAAATAAAATCCTGTGGGGGACTTTCCTCAAATTCTGACAGAATGCCAGTAGGACCTGGAGTTTGAATAAGCATTAAATCATCCAGGAAAATTTTTCCTTTAGCTTGACCTGAAAATTTCATTTGTACGGAATGCAAGGCAATCTCACGGCCATCGAGTTGACCGTTACCGCCGGTACCCGGTTCTATAGCGATGTTGCTATAATCGAAGCGCAACAAACGCCATCCCACCCAATCGAGTACCTGCCAGGGTAAGTTTTCGATCCCATCGTTGTCCTGAAGGGCTATTCGAATCTTATTCAAACTACTGTCCCCATAAACATATATTCCTAAACCAATCGTCTTTTCACGTTCAAAAACCGGAGACAGAGAAGGTTCTAATGAAATGAGTCCATTCGCTTCGGTGAAGAGATATAAAAGTTCAGCAGCCTGCTCTCCAAAAAGTGGATGTTCATCGGACAGGCGAAAAATAATACTATCGGGCAACACACCATGCGTCTCAGATACATTTAAAGGGTCTCGCCATTTAAGTTCTGCTTCAAAAGAATCCAGAACAGCCAGTGAGACGAAACTGGATTGCGATTGAAAAGACCAGCGCAATGGTCTAAAAAGTGGCTCCTGTTGCACACTTTTAATGGAATTCGTTACCTGCAGAAGATACGTTTTGCCTGCTGACAGGGGCTCCTGAGGTGCCAGCACAATTTTCTGCAGAGAGTTACCAGCAGGGATTACACGATATTCAATCAAATCGCCACCCTGTTCATTTAATAAAATCGTACCGGTATTCACAGTAGCGGGATCAAGCGTCCGGCTAAAAGTGATATAAAAAACATCCCGCAGAAAAATCCCTGTATCTTTTCTCGCCGGGAAAAAATCCAGGATTACCGGACGTAGTGAGTCCAGTTTTTCGGTGGTAAAGGAATAGACAAAATCATCGCCCCCGTTTCCATCACCGTTACCATCAAGAGGACGGCCCTGTAAATCTTTTGCCGTACCGGCGATATCCACCTGGTAGGTTGTAGAGAAATCATAACGGGTTTTGGGTTCAAAAATTACAGCATCTCCTGTCCTATTCCAGGTAAAAACTCCAGATACAAAAGGTTTTATAAAAAATGCCGACTCTACACTGGCTTTATCCATGGGTCGATTAAATCGCACACCTATTTCTTTATATACCGAATAATCTCTGGTCTGGTCACCCGGTAATGTTAAAACCACCTGTGGTGCTGAATTAACTGACAGCGAAAAATCCCTGAAGCTGAAATCATGAGCCTTTACAATTACGGTCCCGCTCTGGGTCTCAAAACCCGGAGCTTGAACCTGTAGTTGATAACTGCCCGGTGGTAGATCGTGAAACACATAAAGGCCGTTGTTATTGTTGTCGGTTTGATAAATCTTGTTACCGGGATTTAAAAGCACACTGGCTCCGTTAACAGGTCGGCCATTTTCTGCACTTTTAATAATACCCGCAAGCGCTCCAGTTTTTAATTTGCCTGCATCATAAAAATCCAGAATGGCCATAAATAATGCACGTGCTTCTAATTTTAAAAAATCTGGATTTCGTAATTTATTTTCTTCCACCGGGTTGTCAAAAAAGGTGGCTTCAGAAAGTTCGCCTGGCATGAGCAAATCATTTAAAACACCCAGGCTAAATCCTCCATTACAGCCACCAAAAAAAGTCCAGTCCAGACGCACAATCGGGAATTCGGTACGTAAGGCCTGAAACACCCAGTCAGCCATCTTGTTGCTCATTATATCCGCCTGACCTGGCCAGTCAGGTTGTCCGGTACCCCGTGCACTACCATCGGGACAGGGATTGCTAAAACTACGCTTCTCTTCCAGTAAAACCAGGGTAAAACGGCTGGACCCGTTAAAAGCATTGTGATGCACCGAATGAAACCAGTCGACACCAAAGTTGTTGGCCATCGCCTCCCGTTGACTCAAGGTTGGATTGGTTGAATCGTCCACACGAGTAAGCAAGACGGTATCAATGTGAGCTGATTTTAAAAATTCTTTCAAGAAAAGCGAGACGCTAAGATTAATATCGGCCTCACGCAATCCTGTGGGACCCGCATTGGTGTTTCCCTTACCATGTCCCGGATCTACGCAAATGCTCAGGCCAGATAAATCCTGGGCCAAAAGGTTCCATGAAAATATTATTACCAACCCAATTCCTGCGAACCAGTTTTTCATTCTAATCGTCCTTCCATTTTCATAAGCATTCTTACAGGTAAGTCATTTTCCATTACTTATGATATTTTTCACCTTTTAAAATAGAAAAGGCTCGATAAAGCTGTTCCAGCAAAATTACTTTTGCCATTTCATGAGGAAAAGTCATTTTGGAAAGTGAAAGCACCAGATGCGCATTTTTTAAAAAATCCTCACTGAATCCCAGAGAGCCCCCGATGACAAAAGTTAAAGACCGAACCCCCTGTGTCATTTTCTTCTGTAAAAATTGTGCCAGAGCCTCTGAACTGATTTGTTTACCTCGTTTGTCTAGTATAATAAGATATTCACCTGAATCGATTTTTTCCAGAATAGCCTTCTGTTCCCGTTGCCAAACCAATTCTATATTTTTTAAAGAACTTAAAGAAGCTTCATCGACGACAATTTGTTTTAAATGAATATACCTGTTTATCCTCTTGCTGTATTCCTGCTCAGCCAGTTGCCAGAATTTTTGACGTGTTTTGCCAACTGTAATTATTTTAATTTTCATAACTTGCTCATAAAACAAATTTTTTAATTCAAAATCAAGGGGGAAATTAAATAGTTTGCAATGTTCATAGCACAACAATTGACCACAACTAAATATGTTACATAAAAATATATTTGTGCTATCGAATTATTCAGGATAAATTAAGAATTTCTTGAAAAGGGTTTGATATTTAACTAAATTCACCAACAAATTTTCGATAAAGCTTATGAATAGTGCAAACAGTAAAATACTTGAAAGCGTGTGCCCCATGGATTGTCCGGACTCGTGTAGTCTGGAGGTGGAAATAAAAGATAACAAAATCCATCGTATTGGTGGTTCCCATAAAAATCCCACGACCCAGGGATTCATCTGCACTAAAATTGCCCGATTTGCCCAGCGCGTTTATTCCCCTGAACGTATTTTGTACCCTATGAAAAGAGCTGGAAAAAAGGGCAGCGGAAAGTTTGAACGAATCACCTGGCAGGAAGCCGCTGAAATAATTTGTCACAAATTCAAGCAAATTGTCGCCAACTGGGGTGGCGAAGCTATTCTGCCTTATTCCTATGGCGGCTCCAATGGGTTGTTGCACCAGGACACTTTAGATCGGGAATTCTTTGCTCGTCTGGGTGCCTCCCGACTGGCCCGGGTAGTCTGTGCGGCTCCCACCACCGAGGTCGCCCTGAGCATGAACGGCAAGATGCCAGGAACCGCTTTTGAAGATTATGTCTATTCCAAATGCATCATCATCTGGGGAGCCAACCCGAAGGTCTCCAACATTCACCTGGTGCCTTATCTGAAAAAAGCCCGAGCCAGAGGAGCTAAAATTGCCGTAGTGGATCCAAAGCGTAATTTTTCTGCAAAAGAAATCGATCTTCACCTTCCAGTGTACCCCGGCACCGACCTGGTGGTAGCTTTAGCCATGATTCGCTTCTACCACGAAATCAACCAGTTGAACTGGCCATTCATCAAAGAGCATACCCGTGGCATTGAAATTTTACTGGAAAAAGCCAGACCCTACACTTTTGAAAGGGCGGCTGAAATCGCCCGGGTTAAGTCTGCGGATATCGAAAAGCTTGCCCGGCTTTATTTAGAAAACGATCCAGCCGTGATTCGTGTCGGCTGGGGGATAGAGCGAAATCGGAATGGAGGACAGGCTGTGGCAGCGATTCTGGCATTGCCTGCAGTTCTGGGTAAATTTGGCAAAAGGGGAGGTGGATATACATTAAGCAACAGCGCTGCCTATAAATACGATTCCCGCAGTGTGAGTTCCTATCCATGGAACACACGAGTCCTTAATATGAATCACCTGGGCAAAATACTGACCCGGGAGAAAAATCCACCCATCATGGGGCTGTTTGTGTACAATTGTAATCCCGTGGCGACCGTACCCAATCAAAAAGCCGTCCTTACAGGACTGCTTCGGGAAGATTTGTTCAC
>CAZMEG010000268.1:0-5462 GCA_964565205.1 uncultured Cytophagia bacterium | reverse complement strand
TGTATGGATTAAAGCTCTGGCACCTGACAATTTAGCAATGTCCTCATATCTGTATTGGAGGGTAGGTTTAGTAAACGGCACAATTTTATCACTGTAATCTTTTCCAGTGATTTCGGTTAAGGCCCGGGCGGCTGCCTTTGAAAATACTTTATCAGGTATTTTTAACGCCGCCTCCAGTAAAGGTATGGCCTGTCTGGCCTTCAACTTGCCCAGCGATTGAAAAATTATTTGGGCTACTTCAATGTCTATCGGCCGGGGTAATCTGTTGTAGGCATCAATAATGGCCTGAGCATGAATGGCATTTTGTAAAGCATTCTGGGCTAAATTTTGAGCTGCAAGCGCTACAAGTACACCATCCTTTTCTTTTAGTGCTTGTAAATATATATCGATGCTTCTTTTATCGTGAATCCTGGGTAGAGCCCCCAGAATAGCAATTTTTACCAGGGTTGGCGACGATTTATACATTTGGGCAAGTAGGGGATAAGCATCTGGGGATTGTGTTTCTCCCAGAGCTTCCATGGTGCGTGCTTTAATGCGGATATTTTCATGTCTGACAAAATTAGCGAGATATGGGATGGCCTCTTTGCCCAGTAACTTCGCATAAGAAACAAGAGCCGCCCCTTTTTGAGGAATAGCGGCCTGTAAAGAATCCTCTGGTGAAGATAGAATCTCTTCCAGAATACCTTTGGCCAGATTAAATTCACGTAAATTGTGCTGGAAGCGCAGGGTATCCTGTTGAGCACTATTACCGATGGCTCGAAGAATAGCAATGCGTACATGGGGGTTCCCTTCCAGAACGGTGTAATAATTCGCCACCAGAGAAATGGGATAATTTCCTAAGGCATTAGCTGCATTGACCCGAACCCGCCAGTCTTTATCTTTCCGCAGCACCTGCCCAAGGGCTTCTAAATAATAATTTTTCTTCAATTCCCCAAGTGCACGAACGGCAAACATGCGTACCCTTGCATCGGGATCATTTAGTGCTTTTAAAAGGACGTGATCGTTAATATTATCTTTTATACGCATGAGTGCATAACAGGCCCGCCAGCGAACCTCAGCACTTCTATCGTTCATCAGATGATTTAATGAGTCGGTAAGTACCTGGAATTTTAAATTACGCAGCGCCATTCGCGCTGAGGCTAAGGCCGCTTCTCCACGAAGCTTACTGTCTTTGTTTCTAAAATACTCAAGAAACACGGGTATCGACTTTTCTGAACCAATCTTACCAAGGGCCTCAAGGATTCGCCTCTTAACACGTTTACTGGTTTCACGAGGTAAATATGCAATCAAACTATCCTCAGCCGAGGAACTTCCTATTTGACCGATGGCAAATGCCGCTTCTATGCGGACCGTTGGATCGGGATCGTGTAACATGGCTATTACCGAAGACAAACAGGCCGCGTCCTGTAATCGACCCATAGCCCGCACGGCCTGCGCCCTTATTTCTGATTTTGAGCTTTGCAAGTAAACCAGCAAACTGTCACAACTAACTCGCTGATCTTCCAGTTTTAAAATGGTTTCCTGTACAGAATAATCTTTCGTACAGGCAAGAAAGAAAGATGTAAGTAAACTCACTAAAATTAGCGTTCGTAAAGTTTTCATATAAATCTCACTTTTTGTTTAAACTACATTTGGAGTGAAAAATAGTAAGCAAGATGGCACAAATATAGTGCAGTTCAGCAAAATTTGCAATTGAAAAAATAAATAATTAAATTAAAACGATGTCAATTAAAATTGGACAAGTAGGGGTAGGTCATTTAGGGGAACGTCATTGTGCGGCTCTCCAGCAAATTAATGATACAGAGCTGGTTGGGATTTTTGATATTAATCAGGAAAAATGTAAGAAGGTCTCCTCTCAGTATAAAACCCGGGCTTTTAATTCTTTGTCCTCCCTTATAAATGAAGTAGATGCCCTGGTGGTGGCTGTCCCGACACGTCATCATCATGAAATTGTAAAAAAAGCCCTGGAAGAAGATCGCCATGTTTTTGTGGAAAAACCCATTACTGCGTATGTTCATGAAGCTGAACAACTGGTTGAGCTGGCTGAAAAAAGGCAGGTCATCTTACAGGTTGGCCATGTAGAAAGGTTCAATCCTGCGATTCTGGCTCTATCAGGACAAAAACTGGCGCCCATGTTTATCGAAGCTCATCGTCTTTCCACATTTGATCCGCGGGGCACCGATGTAGCCGTTGTGCTCGATTTAATGATCCATGATCTGGACCTCATTTTACATCTTGTAGAAAGTCCTTTGGTTAAAATTGATGCCAGCGGGGTGGCTGTAATTTCTTCTGAAATTGACATCGCCAACGCTCGCCTTCAATTTGCCAATGGATGCGTAGCCAATGTTACAGCCAGTCGCATTTCTTTGAAAAAAATGAGAAAAATGCGGCTGTTTCAAAAAGATGCTTACATTGGCGTTGACTTTTTGAATCGAAGTACAGAAGTTTTTCGTCTGGTAAATCCATCTGAAATTCACGATATGGATCCTTCTTTAATTATGGATCAATTTAGCACTTTTTCAGGGAAAAACATTTTACACCAGAAATTTACTAACCAGGATTCCCAAATCAATCCGTTGAAATTAGAACTGGAAGCTTTTGTTAAATCTATTCAAACCGGACAACCTCCCTTAGTGGATGGCAAGGTTGCTATGGAAGTATTAAGGGTGGCGAATAAGATCATTCAAATCATCGAAGGTCAAAAAACTCATCTGCAATCATGAAGGTCATGATCGTTGCTGGTGAAGCTTCCGGTGATCTCCATGGCGGGGCTTTAGTTTCTGAGCTTAAAAAATTAGCTCCTGAAAGCGAAATTTTTGGAATTGGCGGGGAAAGAATGCGCCAGGCAGGTATGCATCTGCTTTTCCATGTTCAGGACATGGCCGTCATGGGATTTAGCGAGGTGGTAAGTAAATTGCCCTTTTTTTATAAGGTAAGAATAAAACTACTTCAGGAAATTAAAAAACGCAACCCTGATCTTTTGATTCTCATCGATTATCCAGGTTTCAATATTCGCCTGGCTAAAAAAGTCCGGGCTTTGAATTTACCCATAATGTATTACATCGCACCACAGGTCTGGGCCTGGGGGGCTCGCCGCCTCAATCAATTGGCCCGATGGATTCATACGATGGTGGTAGTGTTACCCTTTGAAAAATCCCTCTGGGAAAAGACCGGCATCCCGACATACTATGTAGGACATCCACTGCTGGAACGGTTGAAAGTTAAGACACCCAAAAATCAATTTTTTAAAAAATATGGGCTCGATTTGCAACAAAAAGTTGTAGGGCTGTTACCGGGAAGTCGAGAATCAGAGGTTCGTCGTCTATTACCCGAAATGTTAAGAACGATAACCTTGCTACAAAATCAAGATCATTCAATTCAGGCCTTAATTGGGAAAGCCGATACCGTGGATCAGCAGGTTTATGCAAAGATTTTATCTAAAGCCGGAATCAAAATAATTCTTTGCGAACAAATTTATGATTTGATGAAATATGCAGACGCATTGATTGTGGCTTCTGGTACCGCCACGCTGGAAGCCGCCTTTTTTCAAACACCTATGGTGGTAGTTTACAGGGTTTCGAATGTTTCTTACTGGCTGGCCAGCCGACTTGTAAAAGTTCCAAATATTGCTCTTGCCAATATAATTGCCGGAGATTCTGTGGTTCCTGAATTTATCCAGAATGATTTTAATGCAAACAATTTAACCAGAGAAGTTTTGGATTTACTGTATAATGAAAATCGTCGAGAAAAAATGATTGAAGGGCTGGTAAAAGTGAAACAACGCCTGGGTCCCACCGGAGCCAGTAAAAAAGTGGCAAAAATTGCTGTGCAGCTTGCTAAAAAGGCTAAAAATAAAGGTAGTCAGTAGCTATTGAGACTGTCTAAAAGTTCAAAAATGTGGTCTGAAGGGCGTTCTCGCCGAGGACAAGCAGGCAATAATTAGTGGGAAAGAGCTCGACCAATATCTTTGAGCTATACCTTTCAACAGTGCCATTTGACTCTATTGGATTAGTTAAATGACCTGGAGAACAAAACTCAGATTTATGATCTTGTCTAACCTGGGTTATGGTTTGGTAGTAATTTTCAGCAAATTAACAAAAATTAAAATAGAAGGAAAAGAATATCTTGAAGAATTACAGAAGCAAAAAGCCCGGTATATTCTCTGTCCGTGGCATGGACGTATTTTATTGCCTATTTACATACATCGTCAGCAGAACATTTATGCCCTGGTTTCTCAACATCGTGATGGGGAATTACTGGCTCGAATTTTAACCAAATTGGGATACCGGACCATTCGAGGGTCCAGTACCCGGGGGGGACAGGCGGCTTTTTTCCAGATGGCAAGAGTGTTGAAAAATGGCTTCACCGGTGCTGTGGTCCCCGATGGACCACGCGGTCCCCGTCATAAACTCAAAGAAGGCGTGCTTAAATTAGCTCAATTAACCGGCGCGTATATTTTGCCCATAACGTTTTCTTCCTCAAGAAAGATTACTTTTAAAAGCTGGGATCGCTTTACACTTTTTTTCCCTTTTTCAAAAGCAATTGTAAAGTATGGTAAACCCTGCTTTATTCCTTCCAGCTTATCTCCAGTCGAATTTAAAAAATTAACCGCAAGACTTGAACAAAAAATGATCGCATTAGAGCAGGAAGCCGATGCTTATTTTCGAAAATAAAATAATAACTAAAATTTTGTTCCCTTTATCCTGGCCATATTTTGTTTTCGTACGAATTAAAAATTTCTTTTACGACCACAAAATTTTAAAACAGTATTCTCTACCCTGTAAAGTAATCAGTGTGGGAAATATTATGGTTGGGGGGAGCGGTAAAACCCCTGCGGTGGAATTTATAGCACAATGGTTAAAAAAACATGGCAAAAAGGTAGTAATTTTGAGTCGAGGTTATAAAAGAACGAGCCGGGGCCTGGTGGTGGTCTCAGATGGCAAAACATTGCACACAGATGTTTATTCTGCCGGGGATGAAGCCTATTTATTAGCCCGTAAACTAAAAGATGTACCGGTGCTCGTCGATAAAAAAAGAGAACGGGCTGGTCTCATGGCCTGCAAAACTTTTACTCCCGATTTTATTTTACTGGATGACGGTTACCAATATCGACGATTAGCCAGAAATATTGATATTGTAATGTTTGATAATTTCGAGGCAATTAGAAATATCAGGCTTTTGCCTGCCGGACCTTACCGCGAACCGTGCTCAAGTTTGAATCGGGCCCATCTTTGCTGGTTTTCAAAATTGAATGACAATTACCAGGCGGTACCTGATAACTGGTCCCCCTTTCAACTGATCCGGTCTAAATATATTCCCGTAAAAATTAGTCATTTTAAAAATGAAATGGATGAAATCGATTTAAAACAATTAAAGAATAAAAAGGTCTTTGCATTTTGCGGGATTGCTAATCCTAAATCTTTTATGAGGACTCTTAAAGATTTAAATGTTCAGATATATGG
>CAZMEG010000267.1:0-5465 GCA_964565205.1 uncultured Cytophagia bacterium | reverse complement strand
ATAATATGAAATTTTCGACTTTAAGAATCTGTTGACTTTTATCCCTAAATTTATTATACTTAAACGAAATTTAACAAAAAGGTGAAAAAGGATGCCTATTTTTGAATATTGTTGCGAGGATTGTAAAAATCGATTTGAGGAATTACATAATACTTCAGTTGAAAATAGGGTAACGTGTCCGCAGTGTAAAAGTCATCGGGTCACACGGCTTTTTTCAACTTTTGGGTTATCTTCTTCCGGTACTGCCCGAGCTACTCAACCTGCCGAAAACTATGGAGGTTGTTGTGGCGGGGCATGTGGCTGTGGCCATGGATAGTTCAATTACAAAGGAGACTATTTTGACAAAAACAGATATAATCAATATTGTGGCCGAGGGTACCGGATTAACTAAATTAGAAACGGCTGCCGTAATTGATGGATTTTTAGCCACCATTAGTTATGCCTTACAAAAGGGGGATTCGGTTACCCTGCGGGGGTTTGGAACGTTTCGTACCGTTCACCGTAATCCGAGAGTGGGTAAAAATCCTAAAACTGGTAAACCCATGCATGTAAAGGAGCGCATTGCTCCAGTTTTTAAAGCATCGCCTGAATTGAAAAAATATGTAAATTCAAAAAATCAACAACCTTTTAGAGAGGAGGTAAAATAACTTGCCCAGTGGAAAAAAAAGAAAACGTCATAAGATAAACACGCACAAAAGAAAAAAGCGATTAAGAAAAAATCGCCATAAAAAGAAGATTCGTTAATTTAACCAGCAAAGTCTGGAATTTTAAGTACAGGCCATTAGATGCCCGGTGCATGGAAACCTAAAACCATTCTTATAATTGATGATGAGGAGATGTTGCATGAGTTGGTTCGCAGTTATCTTGTTAAAGAAGGCTACCGATGTGAACACGCCAAAACCGGGCATGAAGGCTTGCATTTACTTCAACGGGTCCATCCCGATTTAATCCTCCTGGATTATATGCTTCCGGATATGGAAGGTCCGGAAGTTTTTCATACCATATGTACCAACCCTGAATTTGAACCTTTTCGAACCGTTCCGGTGATTATTCTCACCGCCCGGGATCCGGATCCAGAACTGCAAAGCCAATTGTTGAAAAGGGGTATTTCGGCTTTCCTGCACAAGCCGTTTGGTTTGCGTGAATTATATAATATCATTCAAAATGTTCTGGTTATCCATGAGATTCGCCAGAGGAATGAATTTCTGACCCGTGAAATTAAAAAGACCCGTGATTTTCTTGAGCTTATTTTAAACTCCACGCCTCTGGCTATATTTACCACAGACCTGCAGGGTAACATTGTGCACGTTAATAAACAGTTTTTGCAATATTTCCCTCAAAATGAGCAGGTCATCGGGTTAAATGTTCTGCGTCAGGATGTCTTTCGCAATGCCACACTCATGTCCTATTTTGATCGTCTTTTAAATACCGGCCAGGCCTTTAATTTAGAATCTGTTGAAATTTTCACGGATCCTTACCATGATATCAAAGTGAATTTTCTGGGAGTTCCCCTACAACAGGCAGGCCAGTTAACCGGTGCGGTGGGCATCATTCAGGACGTAACCGAATCGGAAAAGAAAGCCTACGAATTTTACCTGCTGAGCCAGATCAGTCAGGCCATGCAGAGTACTCTGGATCTGGATGTTCTACTCCATTTGATTCTGACTTCTATTACAGCCGGTTGTGCCCTCGGATTCAGTCGTGCCATGATTTTCCTTTTAAATGCACAAAAAAAGCAACTGGTGGGTCGTATGGGGGTGGGACCGGCCAGTGCCGAGGATGCTTATCGCATCTGGAGTAGTCTGGAACATGAGCGTAGCACTTCTCTAACCGAATTTTTACAAAAATATGGTAAACGCAAACCCGACAGAAACGATCCTTTTAATAATTTAGTCAAATCGATTCGCATCCCATTACAGCAAAAAACCTGTTTACTGGTTAAAGCGGTACTGGAAAAGAAAGATTACCACATCCAGGCGGGCGTGCCCAAATTACTCTGTGACGAAGTTTTTGAAAAGTTGCAACTGGATGAATTCATCGCTATTCCACTTATCACCGAAAATAAAGTACTGGGGCTAATTGTTGCAGACAATCTGTATAGCGGCCACCCGATTGATGAAAATCGAGTTTCTTTGCTAAAACTATTGGCTCAGCAAGCCGCCTTAGCGGTGGAACGAACCGAAGCCTATCGGAATCTGGCCCGACAAAAAGCCACCCTGGAAGCCACACTCAGACAATTACGTGCTACCCAGAAACAACTCATTCACTCGGAACGTCTGGCTACCGTGGGTAAAATGGCGGCCCATGTGGCCCATGAAATTCGCAATCCGCTGGTAACCATCGGGGGGTTTGCCAATGCCATGCTGCGTTATACCGGCGACAATTCTCAACTTCAAGAAATGGCGAACATTATCATTCAAGAAACTCGACGGCTTGAGAAGATCCTTTCCAATGTGTTAGATTACTCGCGCATTCCTAAACCCAGTTTGAAACAGGGTAATATCAATAAAATTATCCTGGAAGTATGCCAGTTGATTCAAAACGAAGTAGATCGTAAAGAAATTCATTGTGAGAAACAACTGGATGACTCTATTCCTGAATTCTTTTTTGATCCGGCCCAGATTAAGCAGGTACTGATAAATCTCCTGCGCAATGCCGTGCAATCCATTAAAAACCCCCCGGGTCTAATTAAAATTGTCAATCGAAAAATTAACAGCAAAGAGATACAAATTCAGATTTCAGACACTGGGGAAGGTATGCAAAAAGAAATCCTTGAAAATATTTTTAATCCATTTTTTTCTACCAAGTCCGATGGCACCGGTCTGGGGCTGGCCATTGTTCAACAAATTGTACATGACCATGGGGGCACCATTCATGTGCAAAGCCAGCCGGGTCACGGTACAACTTTTACTTTAAATTTGCCAGTCCATTTAACACCACAAAATCAAAACATGCAACTGGAACAAACGGAGGCTATTTCCTGAAATGAAAAAAAGATCGAAACTATGGCTTAGGAGCGGTTTACTGTTCGGAATTCTTATTCTATTATTTTCACAGGGATTCGGCTGGGGTTTTTTAGGGCACAAAATGATTCACCGGCAGGCCCTTAAAGCGCTACCACAGGAAGTTCGACCTTTTTTTGAAAAGCACCGGGAATATCTGGTGGAGCATTCCATCGATCCTGACCTGTGGCGTAAAAATGATCCTAAAGAAGGCAATCGCCATTATATTGATATTGATGTTTATGGCAAATATCCGTTTAAAGAATTGCCACGGGATTATGAGGCAGCTGTAAAAAAATTTGGTAAGGATAAAATTGAAGAGAATGGGATTGCCCCCTGGTGGATTGTACGCGAATACAAACAACTGGTTAAGGCTATGCGAAAGCGAAAAACCAGAGCCATCTTGCGGCATGCTTCGGCCTTAGGACACTATGTGGCGGATTTGCATATGCCGTTGCATACCACCGAGAATTATGATGGACAACTTACCGGCAACCACGGTATCCACCGACGGTTTGAACGAGATATGATCGAAATTTATGCCAGCAAGCTAAAATTTGATGTTCAACCGGCCCGATACATTTCGGATCCCCTGAACTTCATTTTCGATGTCATTTTACAGAGCTATCGCTATGTGGATGATATTTTAAAAGCCGATGATAACAGCAAAATTAAGGGCAAAAGATATGAAAAGCACGAAGATTACGATCAAATTTATTACAGCAGATTATTCAAACAAACCGGGAAATTAGCCCAGCGCCAGATGTCCAGGGCGGCTTCTGCCATAGCCAGTCTGTGGTATTCCGCCTGGGTAGATGCTGGAAAGCCCAAGCTTCTTAGTAGCGAAATCGAGAGTCAGACCCATGGAACAGTTAAGTTTTGATTATTTGCTCACCGAAGAAAAATATTATACCGTTTCCGAGTTAACCCGGGAAATAAAAATTCTTCTGGAGACCCGTATTCCTGAGGTTTGGGTGGAGGGAGAGATTTCCAATTTCACCCATCATTCCAGCGGACACATGTACTTTTCGCTAAAAGATGAGCATGCGCAAATCTCCTGTGTCATGTGGCGCAGTCGTAACAATACGCTGTTTTTTACCCCACAGGATGGCATGAAAATCATCGTGCGGGGGCGCATTACGGTGTATGAGAAACGAGGTAACTACCAACTGGAAGTTCTGCAACTGCATCCTGCCGGCGTGGGCGAATTACAATTAGCTTTTGAGCAGCTAAAAAATCGATTGCGCAAGGAGGGCTTATTCGATCCGGCTCACAAAAAGCCCATTCCGCCTTATCCGGAACGCATCGGCATTGTTACTTCGCCCACCGGGGCAGCCATTCGCGACATGATTCATATCCTCCAGCGCCGTTTTCCGCCGGTCGAAATCATTTTGAATCCGGTGCGTGTTCAGGGTGAGGGGGCCGCCGTAGAAATTGCACAGGCCATCGATCAGTTTAATCGATATGGCCAGGTGGATGTGCTGATCGTGGGACGTGGTGGTGGTTCCTTGGAAGATCTGTGGGCGTTTAATGAGGAAATCGTGGCTCGTGCCATCTTTCGTTCCCAGATTCCGGTGATTTCAGCGGTGGGGCATGAGGTAGATTTCAGTATCAGCGATTTTGTTGCCGATTTGCGGGCGCCCACACCTTCCGCGGCCGCCGAACTGGTAGTTCGCAATCGGGAAGAAATTCTGGCCCATTTGCAAAAAGATCTGCAAAAGATGACCAATGGCATGCTGGAATTGATTCGTACTCACCGCAAACGACTGCAGCATATAGCCTCCGGTTATGCTTTTCGTTTACCCGCGGACATTATCAAACAGCACCAGCAGCGACTGGATGAAATCAAACGTAATTTGAAAACTTTCATTACTCATAAATTACAAATGTATCAGGAAAATTTGAACGGTCTGGAGAAACGTCTGGCTTTGCTGGATCACAAAAATATTTTGCAACGGGGCTATAGTCTGGTCTTTCGCCAGCCAGAGGGCAAACTCATCAAACAGGCGCAGGAATTGAATCCGGACGATAAGATTGAAATCCAGTTTTATCAGGGTAAAGCCCTGGGTACAGTGAATCAAATATTGGAAGATAAATCGGAGTAATGAAATCTATGGAAGAAAAATCCTTTGAAAGCGCCATGCAAAGACTGGAAGAGATCGTCTCAGAACTGGAGCGTGGCCAGTTGACTCTGGAGGAATCCCTGAAGATTTTTGAAGAAGGTGTGGAACTGACCAAATTCTGTGCGGCTAAACTCAACGAAGCCGAAAAGAAAATCAAACAACTGGTTAAAGAAGGGGATAACTTTGAATTAAAAGACTTAAACTTGTAAAATGCACAGACAATTCTGGATGAATGAATGATATTCGGTATAATCGCCAACCTGCAAAAACCTGACGTAAAAGAACTGGTTCCCGAAGTCCTTCGGTGGTTACAGCAAAAGGGAATTTCTTTCTGGGTTGA
>CAZMEG010000266.1:2928-5478 GCA_964565205.1 uncultured Cytophagia bacterium | reverse complement strand
GGTGTGCTAAAGCAATGTTTAACAATCAAGAAGTAATTTATGTTACACAGGACTTCTCTTCTTCAAATTACTAATTAATTCACATTCCCTTGAATTATGAACGTCGAACGAGGAACGTGGAATTATTAAGTAAATCTGCCTCCTATATTCATAATTCCTTGTTCATTATTCGATGTTCATCCCCTTGAATTTTGAACGTCGAATAAAGAACGCTGAATGAGGAAGTAACTCTTCCTTCGACGTTCGTCATTCCTTGTTCATTATTCGACATTCATCCCGCCTTGTTCATTCTATTTGACAACCTCTTGTTTTTTCTTGCATATTCAACATTATTTTGCTAATTTAAACAGCATTTAATAAGAGAAACAAAATACACTAAAATCAAGTTAAAATGAATCGATTTATTAGTGAAATTTCTATCAAAAAGTTTTAAAAATTTAAGTAAGGGAGGTTTTAACTGAATGTCGGTGCCTTACGATTTTAAGAAAATCGAAGAGAAGTGGCGAGATTTCTGGTGGAAAAAGGGATTTTTTAAAGCGGATATTCATAAGACCGAGCGTAAATTTTATTACCTCAATATGTTTCCCTACCCTTCCGGTGAAATGCATGTGGGACATGGTCGCAATTGGCTCATAGGTGACGCCTACTGCCGCTATTTGATTATGAAAGGCTACAACGTGCTTAACCCGATGGGCTATGATGCTTTTGGTTTACCTGCTGAAAATGCGGCTATTGACCACGGGGTACATCCCAAAACATGGACTTATAACAACATCGAAACTTTTCGAAAACAGTTTCGGCAATGGGGGGTAGTGTTCGATTGGGATCGGGAAATTGCCACCTGCGATCCGGAATATTACAAATGGAATCAATGGATCTTTATTCAATTTTATAAACGAGATTTAGCATACCGTAAAGAGGCAATGGTTAACTGGTGTCCGGGATGCGAAACTGTTCTGGCTAATGAACAGGTCATAGATGGGGTCTGTGAACGCTGTCACACAGAAGTCACCAAGAAAAATTTGACTCAATGGTTCTTCCGAATTACACGATATGCTCAGGAACTTCTGGATGACCTGGACAAACTGGAGCACTGGCCGGAACGGGTTAAAACCATGCAGCGCAACTGGATCGGTCGCAGTGAAGGGGCTTCCATTCGATTTCCGGTAGCGGGCGAAGATATAGAAATCGAGGTCTTTACCACGCGACCCGATACCATCTGGGGGGCAACCTTTATGGTTCTGGCTCCAGAACATCCGTTGGTAGAAAAATTGACGACGCCTGAAAATCGCCTCAAGGTGCAAGAATATGTTGCCAAAGTTGTAACTGAAAGTCAAATCAAGCGGGCTCAGGCGGAACGAGAGAAGACCGGTGTTTTCACCGGTTACTACGCCATCAATCCTGCTAATGGCGAAAAGATTCCCATCTGGGTGGCTGATTACGTTCTGATGGATTACGGGACAGGAGCGATCATGGCTGTTCCAGCCCATGATCAGCGTGATTTTGAATTTGCCAGAGCATTTAATTTGCCCATCGTCCCGGTAATCCAACCACGAGATCAATCTCTCGATCCAGACAGCATGGAATCAGCTTTCCTTGATCAAGGGGTAATGGTTAACTCCGGGCCTTTTAATGGACTGCCTTCTGGACCGGAGACCATCAAAAAATTTATTAAATATTTCGAAGAAAAAGGTTTTGGTAAAGGCGAGGTTAGCTACCGTCTGCGAGACTGGCTCATTTCAAGGCAACGATACTGGGGCACTCCCATCCCTATGATCCACTGTGAAAAATGTGGGATTGTCCCGGTACCAGAAGAAGAATTACCAGTGCTCCTGCCTGAAGTAGAGTTTCTTGGTAAAAAGGGGTTAGCAGAAATTCCCAGTTTTTATGAAACCACCTGTCCCGTTTGCAATGGACCGGCTCGACGCGATACCGACACTATGGACACTTTTGTGGATTCTTCCTGGTATTATATGCGCTATCTTTCTCCTCATGACCAGGAAAAAATATTTGACTCAAATTTGGTCAACGCATGGTTGCCCGTGGATCAATATGTGGGAGGTATTGAACATGCCATTTTACATTTGCTGTATGCCCGCTTTGTCACCAAGGCCTTTCGTGACATGGGGCTGGTGAATTTTGATGAGCCTTTCAAACGCCTTTTTACCCAGGGCATGATCACCCACATGGCCTATCGTTGTAAAGATCACGGATGGATTCCTCCCAAAGAAGTTAAAGAAGGCAATCGCTGTCCTAAATGTGGTAACCCACTTTACACTGAACTGGCAAAAATGAGCAAATCGAAAAAAAATAGTATCGCACCCACTGAAATTATTGAAGAGTATGGCACCGACACCGAGAGACTCTATACCCTGTTTATGGGACCGCCTGAACGAGAGATTGAATGGAGCGCTGAAGGAGTCCGTGGTGGCTTTCGATTTCTTAATCGTGTGTGGAATTTAGTGCAAAATTATAAAAATGTGATTAAAAATCTGCCTGCTGTTGAAATTGATGGAGATCAGCTCAATAACAGGGATAAGCAACTATGGC
>CAZMEG010000266.1:0-2918 GCA_964565205.1 uncultured Cytophagia bacterium | reverse complement strand
ACTATGGCACGTGCTTAACGAGCGTATTAAAGCCGTAACCGAAGATATTAAGCAATTTCATTTCAACACAGCCATCGCTGCCATTATGGAATTGAGTAATGAATTGAACAACTACACGGCTGCCTGTGAAGCCAAACAACATGATTTGAACAAACCATTGCTTAAACAGGCCATTGAAAAACTCATTTTGTTGGTTTCTCCCATTACACCATTTATCGCAGAAGAACTCTGGCGTGAAATAGGCCATGATTCAGCAGTTCTGGAACAACCATGGCCAGAGTATGACCCCGAAGCTCTCAAACGAGACGAAAAAGTTATTATTATTCAAGTTAATGGAAAATTACGTGATCAGATGACGGTGCCTGTAGAATTAAGCACCAATCAAACTGAACTGGAAAAATTAGCCCTGGAAAAAATAAAAAACCGTTTGCAAGGGAAACAGGTGCGAAGGGTAATCGTGGTACCTGGCAAACTCGTAAATGTGGTGGTCTGAATTATCATGTTATTCAAACAAACCAAAATGATCGAAGGCCAGATTGACCAGTTTCTCGACGCGGTCAGCGAGGGGGCTATCGTTTTTAAAGAAGGCATAAAAAACTATCTCGATCATGAATATGACAAATTAGAAGATCGAATTATCACCATTACAAAACTCGAAAACAAAGCGGATGAACTACGCCGCTCAATTGAGAATTATCTTTACAGTCATTCTTTAATTCCAGAACAACGTGGAGATGTTCTGGGGCTTCTGGAAAGTACCGACAATGTGATCGATGCCTCAAAGAAAGCCCTCAATCAATTTTCCATTGAAATGCCCGAAATTCCAGAAGAATTAAATAAGGATTTTCTTGACCTTACCGAGAAGGCTGCTCAGGCTACGGAAAGTATCGTGGCCGCTATTCGTAATTTTTTCCGGGATGTCAATGCGGTTAAAGACCATCTGCATAAAGTCTTTTTCTTTGAAAAAGAAGCCGATAAAATAGCAGGACGATTAAGCCGGCGGGTTTTTCGTATGAATTTAGACCTCAGTCATAAAATTCATCTGGGTCATTTTGTGCATCAGGTAGATTTTATTGCAGACCGATCAGAAGAAGTAGCGGATCGCCTGGCTATTTATACTATTAAAAGAATTGTTTGAACAATTTAGCTCACATCCCTTAATTCATTCATGGCTTTTTTTTATCTATCCAGTGGTTTATTTCTGGGCTGGTCGCTGGGGGCCAACGATGCTGCCAATGTGTTTGGAACGGCTGTAGGCACCCGCATGATACGTTTTAAAACAGCGGCTATTGTTTGCAGTATTTTTGTAATTTTAGGCGCCGTTATCGGAGGCGCGGGTGCAACCCACACTCTTACTACCCTGGGCTCAGTTAATGCTATTGCTGGTGCTTTCGTTGTGGCCTGTTCTGCTGCTTTTACAGTTTACTGGATGTCAAGATGGAAAATTCCCGTTTCTACCTCTCAGGCAATCGTTGGTGCCATAATTGGATGGAATCTATTTTCAGGGTATTTAACCGATTACGATACTTTAATAAAAATAGTCATGACCTGGATGATTTGCCCCGTGTTAGCCGCATTCTTTGCCATGGGGCTTTTTTTACTATTTCGTACAATTTTTAATCATATAAAACTGCATTTATTAGAACTTGACCTCTATACACGTTTGGGACTATGGATTGTTGGAGCTTTTGGTTCTTACAGCCTGGGTGCCAATAATATTGCTAATGTTATGGGAGTGTTTGTGCCGGTATCTCCATTTCATAATTTAAATCTGGGTATAATTAGCCTTTCAGGCACTCAGCAACTATTTTTACTGGGCGGACTGGCTATTGCCGTGGGGGTTTTCACCTATTCCAAACGAGTTATGGAAACAGTGGGAAGTGGTTTATTTAAACTTTCCCCGGAAGCGGCACTGGTTGTAGTATTAGCACACGGTCTCGTCCTTTTCGTTTTTTCATCTGAAACACTTGCCGATTGGTTAATATCACACGGTTTGCCCTCACCACCTCTGGTGCCCGTGTCCAGCACTCAGGCAGTGATTGGAGCTATTATTGGAATCGCCATTTTAAAAGGGGCACATGGCATTAAGTACAGTGTCCTGGGGGAAATTGCCTCAGGCTGGGTAACCACACCAATTATCGCAAGTCTCATCGCCTTTGTGGCACTATTCTTTTTCGAAAATGTTTTTAAACAGGAGGTAAAGAAAACCACAACATATTACATTACAGAAGAAGTGCTTCAATATCTTGAGACACAGGGAATTCAAACTTCAGAATTAAAATTCTTGCAGGGTCAAAAGTTTGATCGTGCAGTAGCATTAGATAAACTCTTGAAAAAAAGAACAACCTTTAAAGCGAAAATTCGCCAAAACATTATAAAATCCAGTGAATATCGAACCTATTACATTGATCCAGAAATTATTAAAAATACTATTGACAAAAAATGGCTAAGTGCTGAACAACTCCGGGCACTCACACAATTACAGGGAAAGACCTTTCACTACAAATGGCAATTACTGAAAGCTCTCGAAGCTCTTTCAGAGTCCTGGCGGTTCCAAAAGTATGGTAAACATATTTTAAAACATAATAAAGAATTACAAGCCAAACGCGAATACATTTTAAAGATCTTTCAGGTAGAATAGCGTTCGAGACTGTCGTAAAAGTATAACGCAAAGGTGTTTCGTTGAGCCCTCAGCAACAAAGTAGTGCCTTTTCTTCTGGGCATAACGCCTTCTGAGTGATCCAGAATTTTTGAACTTTTCGAAAACCACTTAAGTTCTGATAAACATCTTCCCGGAAAGTTGCTTAACCAGGTCTTTCAATTCCAGGGAGAGTAAAATCGCCAGCACCTGGGAAGTTGACTTTCCTGTTTGCTGCGCAATTACATCGATATGTTTGGGTTCGTTGGAAAGAATATTC
>CAZMEG010000265.1:0-5485 GCA_964565205.1 uncultured Cytophagia bacterium | reverse complement strand
TCACCAGACAGACCCTTGCCATGAATAATGGAACGTTTTTCGCCTCCTGCAATTATTACACCTATCTTGCCCGGCGGATTTAAAGTACAAAACTGTTAATGCTCCCATTTTTTCAGGGTTGCATTTTGGGAGAGATTGTTGTATCTTTTTTATCATAAAATATTTTTGTGTCATGCCAGTTAATTCAGGAGGTGGTTATGGCTTTTGAAAATATATTATTCGAAGTTAAAAATAAGATCGCTTACCTTACCATTAATCGTCCCCAGGTACTGAATGCCTTAAATTGGAAGACCATGCAAGAACTACGCACAGCTTTTGAACAGGTTAAAGAGGATGACCAGGCAGGAGGAATCATTTTGACCGGGGCGGGTGAAAAATCTTTTGTAGCCGGTGCTGATATCAAAGAATTAGCCACAAAAGACCCGGTGGGCGCCAAAGAATTTTCTCTGGCCAGTCAGGAAATTCTGCACTCAATTGAACATTTCCCCAAACCCGTGATTGCCGCTATAAATGGTTACTGTCTGGGAGGGGGTTGCGAACTGGCCATGGCCTGTCACATGCGTATAGCCTCGGAAAATGCCAAGCTTGGACAACCGGAAGTGAATCTCGGAATTATTCCCGGCAATGGTGGTACTCAGCGTCTCCCCCGTCTGGTTGGTAAGGGTCGTGCGCTGGAGTTAATTCTTACCGGCAAGATGATCGATGCACAGGAAGCCTACCGCATTGGTCTGGTTAATCGCGTGGTGCCCCAGGATCAATTAATAGCTACCGCCGAACAAATTTTGCAGGAAATTTTCAGCAAGGGACCGGTGGCTATAAAACTGGCTCTGGAGGCTGTCACGCATGGCCTGGAAATGCCTCTGGAAGAAGGCATTCAGCTTGAATCCAATCTTTTCGGTCTGTGCTTTTCCACTGAAGACATGAAAGAAGGTACTCAGGCATTTATTGAAAAGCGCAAACCACAATTTAAAGGTAAATAATTTGGAAAAAGAGGAGCCATCATCATGGTGGAATTCAAAGAAAGTGAACTTATTTATGATTGGAATCAACATCAGGGAACCTATTTTAAACCCGATTACCCGGTAGAATTTGATGACGAAACCTTACGAGACGGACTGCAAAATCCTTCCGTTATAGACCCATCTATAGAAGATAAAATCGAAATCCTGCATTTAATGAATGAACTGGGTATTCATACCGCTGACCTGGGCTTACCCGGGGCGGGTCCCCGTGCTAAAGCCGATGTGGAACGGCTGGCACAAGAAATAGTGGAGAGCAAATTAAATATTTGTGGGAACTGCGCAGCTCGCACTGTCGAAGCAGATATTATTCCCATCATCGATATTTCGGAAAAAGTGGGGCTCCCCCTGGAGGCCTGTACTTTTATTGGTTCAAGTCCCATTCGCCAGTTTGCCGAAGGCTGGGATGTGGATTTCTTATTAAGACAAACAGAAAAGGCCATAAAATTTGCTGTAGACCACGGTCTTCAGGTTATGTTTGTGACCGAAGATACCATTCGTACACGACCAGAAGATGTACGCAGACTTTACACCACCGCTATAAACTGTGGAGCCAAGCGGGTATGTGTGTGTGATACGGTGGGGCATGCCACACCGGAGGGCGCACGCAATCTGGTTAGCTTTGTAAAGGAAGTGGTTAAAGCTACCGGTGAGGACGTGAAGATCGACTGGCATGGTCACCGGGATCGGGGGCTGGACCTGGCCAACACCCTGGCTGCTATCGAAGCAGGGGCCAATCGAGTACATGGGTGTGCCCTGGGGGTTGGTGAACGTGTGGGAAACACCCCCATGGACCTCATTCTGGTAAATTGCAAATTGCTGGGCTGGATTGACAATGATTTAAGCGCTTTGAAAAAATATTGCCAGAAAGTTTCCCAGGCCTTGAATGTACCCATTCCTAAAAATTACCCGGTGGTGGGTGCCGATGCCTTTCGCACGGGTACCGGCGTTCATGCGGCGGCCATCATCAAAGCCGAGAAAAAAGGTGCGAGCTGGCTGGCCGATCGCGTGTACTCCGGAGTACCGGCAGAATGGTTCGGTAGCCATCAGGTGATTGAAGTGGGTCCCATGAGTGGCGAATCGAATGTAATTTATTGGCTCAAGAAACATGATATAGAACCGAAAAAAGAGTACATAAATGCTATTTTTAATAAAGCAAAATCTTCAAGCAGGATTCTTACCGATGAAGAAATTCTGGCAATCGTTAAGCAAATGGCTTGAGTAATTCACCTGTAAAATGTCTATTTGTAATATGATGAAATTTGTACGATTAGGTTTGTTTAGTACTGGTGTGATGGATGACTGAAGGGATCTTTTCCATTAATCTAACAAGCCTGCTCTCCAGGAATCCATTATGAATATGAATCAGACCTAAATCTATTTAACTTTCTTTCGCCTTAATTTATGAATATTGTAAGATGGATAAATTCCTGCAATCAGATAGAAGGACATTAAAGGACCGACGCAAGCGTCCAACGACACCATTTAGCTGGAAAAGTTTAACGGGATCACGCCGATATGCACGTCGTGCTGATGATAAACTTACCTATCGCTACGTTGACCGGTACAGTGCTCGCTCAGTGCTGGTGGTGCTCGTCGCATTGATTCTTTCAGTAGGCGATGCCGTTCTGACATTACATCTTGTTAGTCTCGGTGCTGAAGAAATTAATCCCATCATGGATTTTTTCCTGCGACTGGGACCTCTACCATTTTTGCTGGTTAAATATGTTCTCACTGGAATCAGCTTACTGTGGTTTCTCATCCATAAAAATTTTTATATATTTGGCGGTAGGTTCAGTGTAAAATACATTTTAATTTCCATCCCGATCCTTTACGTTTTTTTAATCTTATATGAATTAATTTTGGTCTTGCAATATTAAATCTTCCACCCTAATTTAAAATTTAGAAAATGTCGCGCACCATTTTACATCTGGACATGGACGCTTTTTTTGCGGCGGTGGAACAACTGGACCACCCCGAATATCGAGGCAAACCGGTTATCGTGGGGGCCGACCCAAAAGGCGGCAAGGGTCGAGGGGTAGTGGCTACGGCGAGTTATGAGGCACGTAAATATGGCGTCCATTCGGCCATGCCTATCTCCCGCGCCTATAAACTTTGTCCGCACGGCATTTATGTACGGGGGCGTCATAAACGGTATGCCGAAATCTCCCGACAACTCATGGAAATTTTGTACGATTTCACCCCTGTCATTGAAAAAATAAGTATCGATGAGGCATTTCTGGATATTACCGGTTGCCTGGATTTATTTGGCGGGGCTGAAAACATCGGTCGCCAGATTAAGAAGCGCATAAAGGAGGAATTACATTTAACGGCTTCGGTAGGTATCGCACCCAACAAATTTCTGGCTAAAATTGCCTCCGACCTGGAAAAACCGGACGGTTTTGTGATTGTGAAAGAAGGTGAAGAAAAGGCCTTTTTACAAAATCTTCCCATTTCAAAACTCTGGGGAGTAGGCAAAAAAACCGGGGAGGCTTTGAAACGTCTGGGCATCAAAACCATTGGTCAACTGGCAGAAATGTCGGAACAGGAACTTTCACAGCAATTTGGTAAATGGGGTCGACATCTCTGGCTTTTAGCTAACGGCATCGATGAACGCCCGGTGGTTACCCATGCCCCGCAGAAATCTATCAGTCAAGAAAGAACCTTCGAGGAAGACACCGATGATGAAGAGTACCTGGAATTAACTCTTTTAAAGTTAGCCGATGAGCTTTCTCGATTAATGCGAAAAAATCAGCTTAAGGGGAGAACTATTTCCATTAAAATACGTTTGGAGGATTTCTCCACTTTTACTCGCAGCCGGACGCTCTCGGACTTTATAAATTCCCCGCAAATTATTAAAGCCGTGGCCATCGATCTGTACCGCCATTTTGATAAGAAGCAGAAAAAAGTGAGATTACTCGGCATTGAGGTTTCACAGCTCAGTTCCGTTTCTGGAGAACAAATGGGGCTTTTCGAGCAGGAATCACCCCTGGATAAACGGCTGGTGCAACTCCTGGATCAGTTGAAAGACCGCTATGGTGAAGACGCCGTAACCAGAGCCATTTATTTGAAGAAATAATTTGGGGTTCACAAACGGGGACGTGTGGGGGTACGTACCTCATTCATCTCGATTGAGCTGGGAAAGATCAATTGAAATTTTTTAGCTCTTCTGCAAGATTCACAAACGGGGACGTTGGTGGTACATTCGACATCATTGTCCTGTTAACCGGTGAAACATTTTCTTATAGAATAACAGTTTTCAACCAATCTCTTTAAAGTTGTTACATTTGTTTAATTATATAACTTCATAGAAAATTCGATCTTATTTAAATAAACGAGTGAAATTAATCGTGGCACAGGCCTTGCTTTATCCAGGGTGAATCCGGGAAAAATAAAAAAGAGGGTATCTAATGGAATTAAAAAGGATTTTATGGCCTTCCACGCTTGTATTAATTTTTTACCTGAATGCCTGTGCCTCTCCCCCCAAAATGCTAAAAGCAAAAGAAACTGAGACCGGACAAATTATCCAGGTTGGAGATGTTCTGGAAATAAAATCCAGCAAGTACCCTGCCTTTAATCAGGTCATGATTGTCGGCCCTGATGGCAAAGTTTCACTGCAGGCCATCGGTGAAATCGAAGTGCGCAACTTAACCACACAAGATTTTCAAAAATTGCTTAATTTTCAATATGGTCAATGGTTGGATGATCCGTCCATGAAGGTTTACATTAAAGAATCTTCGAAATTCAAAGTCTTTATCGCCGGTGATGTGGCTAACCCGGGGGTCATTACGTTTAAGGGTAGCCTGACGATCGAACAGGGTATACTGCTTGCCGGAGGATTTAAAGACCATTCCACCGATCATAAAGTCTATGTATTTAGAAATAAGAATCTCGATGGTGTTCAGATGTATAAAATACGGCTACGCAAAAAAGCCTCTAACAATCGGGCAGCAAGAAAATTTGAGCTGGCGCCATACGATATTATCTGGGTGATAAAAGAGACCAAACAACCAGCAGGGAAAAAAGGAAGATTGATATGATATTCTGAACAATTCATGAAATTTTTACTATTCATTTTCATAATAAATGAATTATGAACTTATAGTTAAATCCGGGTTTGTTTCAATAAAGTTTATGAAAAATTCAAAAGATGATAAGGGAGGTCATGCACGGCAAAAAATTTGAGCTCAAAACGCCCAGTTTACACCTTTTCTGCAGTGAAAAATATCAAGGTGGTCCCTATGTGGATGTAGAGTTTTTAAATAAATTTAATGTAAATTTTCAAGAAAAATTACAATCCCTCAGAGAAAAAATTTCCCCCTCCTTTTTAAATCAATTTATTAAAATCCATAATAACAATTTTTTAAAATAATTATTGACAAAATTGTAAATTTTATTTATAATTAGGCAATTTCTTGTGTTTTGCTGATTTCCTATCTTAAGTTCCAATCTTATATATATTATCA
>CAZMEG010000264.1:0-5487 GCA_964565205.1 uncultured Cytophagia bacterium | reverse complement strand
GAAAGTTAAGAAATTTCATATTCCCCTCCTCTCTCTATAACCCATTAATAATATTAAAAAGCCAAGTAAACCCTCAGAGGGTTTGTTAATTCTCTCTTAATTGTCCAAAAGCCAACCCATTCGGGACCCTTCGTGTACTTCGTGGTTTATTTTTTTAGATAATCTACTTATTTTTATTTTGTGCACTTACTTTATTCTTGTTTAACAAGCTGCTGAGCGCAGTCATAGCATCCTTTCACCTATTGATCTATCCAATTGGTAATCAATGTCTGATATGAGTGAAGTAATTTTTGTGCTTTATTTTCGGTATTTGCTTCCGTTAAAATATGACAGAAAGGTTTTTCACGGTCCGGCAATATTAGAATCCAGCCATCATTTTGATAAATTTTAACCCCGTCTTCCAGTAATCTGGTTTTATTTTCTGAATATTCTGTCATACGCCGCATAATTTTACCTTTGGCCTCCCAGGGACACGGAATAGAAGTGCGCAGGAGATAACTTGTGGGTAAACTATCATGCAATTCACCTAACCGCTTGCCTGTTTTTGCCATTAATTCCAGGATTTTTACTATTGAGAACATGCCATCAAAAGCGAAATGGAAATCGGTGAAAATAAAACCGCCCTGGGTCTCAACTGCAAATTTAACTTGCGAATCGGCAGTAGCCTGAATTAAAGAGCCTCCATGATCTCCGGTAAAAACCAGTTGAATCCCTCGTTCCTGGCACATCTTTTCAATTTGAAGGGGAATCGAAACGGGTGCTGCAATTTTTTTAGGCTGGTAAACTTTAAAAAATAGATGGGTAATCAGCACGGCTAATCGTTCCCCAGATAAGATTCTTCCCTTTTCATCCACACAGAAAATCTTTTCAGCACCGGCATCCAGCAGAAAGCCCACATCGGATCGGGTTGAGGAAACAATGCGGGCTAATTGTTGCAAAGCTCTGGTAAACCCGCGAGCTGTACGGGTCAATTTCTCCGGTTGCAAAAAGGCGTTTAATGAAATAACGTCCAGGTCGAGATGGCCCAGTATGGCGGGAAACACCGTTGTAGCTACCCCAAATGAGTAATCAATGGTCACCGTGAATTTGGCCCTGCGTAGGACCTGGCGATCTATTTTAGAAAGAAAATCCTGTTCGTAAGATTCCGTTACTCTGACTGGAAAATCAATATCCCCTATATCTTTATATGGAACCCGGGGGAAATCTTCGCGAAAATAAATCCTTTCCACGGCTTTGGTTGCCGAGGCGGGTAAATCCCGGCCGTGTCGATCAAAAAACAAAATGTCCAGGAGCTTTTTATCAAAAGGCGACCTGCGAATATGAACCCCACCACCATGCAATCCGGAACTGAGAGAATAACGAACGATAGGAATGGCGGTCACCTGCAAGTCATAAACCTGAATGCCTGCTGACATTAGCCCGCTGATCATAGCACGATTAATCATGCGGGCTTCGGTGGTGATATCGCGGCTCATAACCACGGTATTACCTTGCGAAAGCCAGGTCCCAAATGCCGTGCCTAATTTGGCACCAAATTCCGGTGAAATCTCAAAATTAGTCAATCCAGTAACCCGGGCATCGGTAAACAATTCCCGCTGCCACTTTTCTCCCCATACTAAACTGGAATTAACCAGCGAACCTGGATAAACGAGTTTTTCGGGCCAGATTTTCACCCCGGTCTGAATTTTACTTTTGTCACCAATCACACAATTGTTACTGACATAAACATCTTCATCTAAATAAGCCCCGGAGCCTATTTGACTGCCCGACGCCACCACAGTACGATGTAGTTCGGCATCCTCTCCCACCGTAACCCTGTCCCATAGAATAGTCTTTTCAAGTACGGCTGATTTTTTTACATGACAGTGTTTTCCAATCACCACGTTTGAAAGCTGAACTCCGCTTTCAATATGGCTGCCCTCACCAATTACCACCGTTCCCTCCATCTGGATGTCCTCGTCAAGAGTACACCGCTCACCCAGCCACAGATTTTCGTTCTTCTGCCGTTCTTCAATTTTTAAGGAAATTTTTTTGTCAAACCAGTCCCAGTGAACCTGCTGATAGGTTTTCAAATCGCCAATATCCTGCCAGTAACCTTTGCAAACGTATCCATATAAATTTCTTTTTTGTTTTACCAGTTTGGGAAATAAGTCTTTGGCAAAATAATATTCTTTATCCTCCGGTATAAAATCAAGAACTTCCGGTTGCATCACATAAATGCCCATATTCACCGTATCACTGAAAATCTGTCCCCAGGTGGGTTTTTCTAAAAAACGCACCACACGACCATTTTTATTCAGCATGGCCAGGCCAAAAGGCGATGGATTGCCTACCTGGGCCAGCGCCATAGTGAGCAGGGCTTTCTTTTTCTGATGGAATTGAATGAATTCGGTTATATTTAAGTCAGTAAGGGCATCACCGGAGACCACCAGACAGGGTTCATCAATTAGATGAGAGGCCTGTTTTACCGAACCTGCTGTGCCATAATCCTGGTCTGGACAAATATAAGTTATATTGACTCCAAACTTTCGGCCTCCGTCAAAATGTTTTTTTATGTAATCTGGAAGATAGAAAAGCAAAAAAATCAATTCTGTAATGGCGTGTTGTTTCAGCAACTCAATCGTATGTTCCAGAATAGGTCGATTGAGGACCGGTACCATGGGTTTCGGGACAAAGCAGGTCAAGGGTCGTAATCGTGTACCCAGTCCACCGGCCATGATTATGGCTTTCACAGGATCGCCTCTGTTTCTGGGTTAAAATTAGGATTTTTTGTGAATTGTCATACCCGAAGCAACTTCGCCGTTCGGGAAATCAGACGCTTTGACATAAGGATAAACAATTACATTGGTGCCGATGATACAATCAGCGGGGATTACTGCTCCTTTCCCTATCACCACCAGACCACAATCCAGGTGATCCGGGAATTCACGATTGGGTATGTTTTGTTCGCTGATTCCAATTTTTGCATTTTCACCTACAGTAATGATCTTGTCCAGGATGCAATTTTCAATTTCAGCCCGTGCAAGAATTTTTGTATTGTGCATGACCACGGAATTTTTCACTCTGGCCCCTTTTCCCACATGAACCCCGGGGGAAATTACCGAATTTTCCACGTAACCTTCAATGATGCATCCCGGTGAAATAACCGAATTTTGTACCAGGCATCCGGGTTTTAAGGCTGCCGGTGGTCGATCACTAATGCGCCCCTCTTCTTCCACATTGGTGCGTACATGCCAGTTTTCCAGATCCAAACCCGAATTCGGATCCAGTAAATCCATATTACCATCCCAGTAGGATTTTATGGTCCCCACATCGCGCCAGTAACCTTTAAACAGAAAAGCATACACACGATCGTTTGCTACCGCTTTTGGAATAATATGTTTACCAAAATCGTGCTCTCGAACGGTATGCAATGCTTCTAACAAATATTCGGTATTAAAAACATAGATACCCATGGAAGCAAGATTACTGCGCGCCTGGGCGGGTTTCTCTTCCCACTCCGTAATTCGATAGTGATCATCAACAGTAGCAATGCCAAAATGGATGGTATCTTCCCAGGGCACCTGCATCATGGCTATGGTTAAATCAGCCTGCTTGGCCTTATGAAATTCGATGAGCTGGGAATAATCCATGTGATAAATATGATCTCCGGATAAGATTAAAACCAGATCCGGATCATGGCTTTGAATAAAATCCAGATTCTGGCGAACAGCATCAGCCGTGCCCTTGTACCAATCGGAATCTTTCTGACCGGTGCGTGGCGGTAAAATTTTCGCTCCGCGCTTGCGCCCAACAAAATCCCAGGGTTCACCGCTGCCAATGTGTTCCATGAGCGAAAGTGGTTTGTACTGGGTTAAAACCCCCACATTATCCAGCCCTGAATTCATGATGTTACTCAGGGTAAAATCGATGATTCGGTAGATACCGCCGAATGGTACGGCAGGCTTGGCTCGATGAGCCGCCAGGATATTCAAACGGCTTCCAACCCCTCCCGCTAAAAGCATCACCAGTGTGGAACTCATTTAATGGTCACTCCCGATTCGTAGGTTTTTTGGGGAAAATTTATCTCGTTCAGGTAAGGATAAACGATGCAGTTTCTACCGATTTGTGTTCCTTCTGGAATACTGGTTTGCAAACCAACGATGGTAATTCCTGAATTCAATAGTTCCGGGTGATCTCTATTCGGAGTTATTTCCTCTCCATATCCTATATAACACCGGGAACCAATGGAAACTTCTATATCTGTGATCACCTTATTTAATATGGATCCGGATTTTACCACGGTATCAAAAAATAAAATGGAGTCTCGCACCTGCGCACCTTTTTCTACTTTTACTCCCGCAAATAAAATACTGTGGTGTACCTCTCCTTCAATACGACAGCCATTATGAACGAAACTATCTTCAATGATAGCACCTTCGGCTATGTAAGCAGGAGGTCTATCCCGCAGGCGATTATGATCAAGATTGGTCCTTAATTGCCATTGTTCCAGATCAATTTTGGGGAGGTTCCCAAGGAGGTCCATGTTGGTTTGCCAGTATTCATCGATAGTGCGAGCATATCCCCAGTACTCATAAAATTTATATCCATAAACTCGATAATTTTGCAGCATTTTCGGGATGATATCTCTACCAAATTCATGAGATGTCTCCCGGGCATTTTCTTCCAGAACCTCTAAAAGCACGGCAGTATTAAATAGGTAAATGGTCATACTTGCCCAGTGTAAATCACTTTTTGGGGGCTTTTCTATATACTGCAGGATTTGCCCTCCCCGGTCATCCCCTTCATCATCTATTTCCGCCACTCCGAAACGGCTACAGGTTTCCGGCGAAATAGGTAGAAAAGCTACCGTCAGATCAGCCTGTTTGTCCATATGGAAATTTAAGAGTTGCTGATAATTCATGTGATAGATATGATCACCGGAAAGGATTAAAACATATTTGGGGTTGTGTTCTGCAATAAAATCCAGATTTTGATACACAGCATCGGCGGTTCCTTTGTACCAGTCGCTGTCTTTATACCCGGTTGAAGGAGGCAAAAGGCTGGCACACCGATGGCGCCCCACAAAATCCCACCAGGCCCCAATGCCAATGTGATTCATTAAAGAATAAGATCGATACTGACTTAAGATGCCAACCCGTTCTACACCAGAATTCATGAGATTACTCAGGGCAAAGTCAATTACCCGGTACATGCCGCCAAAGGGTACGGCCGATTTGGGACGCATAAGAGTCAGCACACTCAATTCATCGACCCTCCCCCCGGCAAGTATCATGGCGAGAACGTTCTTCATTTTGCAAAATATCTTTAATGTTTATGAAAGTATATAAATTTTTGTAAAGAGAATCAAGGAGATTCTTCGCATGGAAGTAATAGCTCAGTTACGGTGAGGGAGCGCGAGGTTGACCAAAAGGCTTGCGCGAAGGCCTCTGGCCGAGCGTTCTGTTGGGATCTTACGGTCATGTTGTCCTCGGCAGAATGCCTTCG
>CAZMEG010000263.1:0-5531 GCA_964565205.1 uncultured Cytophagia bacterium | reverse complement strand
TAATTTTGGATCATAATCAATGATTGTTGCTATACATCAACCACAATTTTTACCCTGGCTGGGTTATTTCAACAAAATTGACACAGCCGATGTTTTTGTTCTACTGGATAATGTCCAATTTAAAAAAAATGAATGGCAGAATAGAAACAAAATTAAAACGCCTCAGGGCTGGCAATGGTTAACGGTTCCTGTGCAGAAAAAGTTTGGTTTAAAAATAAACCAGGTAAAAATAGCCAGTGAGCATAACTGGAAAAATAAACATCTGAAATCTCTTGAGCTGAATTATCAAAAAGCCCCTTACTTCCAGGATTATTTTGAAATCGTTGAAAAAATTTATGCGAAACCCTGGCAAAAATTACTCGATTTAAACACTGTTTTGATTAAAGAATTTGTACGTATTTTAAATATAAATACCGAAATCGTGACGGCTTCCCATCTGGAACCTTTACCTGAGCAGCCCGATGATAGATTGATTGCACTTACCCATAAATTAGGAGGCGAAATTTATCTGGCTGGTGAAGGAGGGAAAAATTATATGCAAATTGCAAAATACGAAGAGGCGGGGATTAAGGTAGTGTTTCAAAATTTCAATCATCCTGTGTATCCACAGCTTCATGGAGCGTTTTTACCTGGAATGGCTATCGTGGATTTGCTTTTTAATTGTGGACCCGATAGCCTGGAAATTATTAGAAAAGCACAAGAGAGAAGCTTATGAATATTTTAGCGATTGGTTCACATCCTGATGATATAGAGTATGGTTGTGGTGGTACATTGATTCGTTATGCTAAATGCGGCCACCAGGTATACCTTTTCCTTGCCACCGATGGCAGGTTCGGCGGGGTTCCTGAAGAGCGCCGACGCGAACAGATGCAGTCGGCGAAAATTATGGGAGCCCGACAGGTATTTTGGGGAGATTATGAAGATACCCGTGTGCCCATGGCCCAGGAAACCATCGGTAAAATAGAACGCATCATCAAAGAAATTAAACCCCAGGTTCTTTTTGTCCATTACCCTGATGATACTCACCAGGATCACAGGGCCTTGGCAAAATGTGCCATTTCTGCTGGACGATATGTCCCCACATTTTTATTCTACGAAGGGCCAACCACCCAGAATTTTAATCCAACCATTTTTGTGGATATTGGCAGTGTTCTGGATTTGAAAATTGAATTACTGAAAGCCCATCGTTCGCAAGTGAGTAAGACCAATATTGTGGATCTCACCATTCTGGAAAGTGCCAAGTCCAATGTGAACTTTCGCGGCATTCAGGGCCGGGTGAAATACGCCGAAGCTTTCGTAGCGCAAAGAATGATTCTGGATATTCCGGAAACCATAAACCATGATACCACATTCCCGACCAAGTCTTGACAAAAAGGAAGTAGAGGCGGTAGCTCAGGTTATCGAGAGTGCCCATATTGCCCAGGGCTCTGTGGTAAAAAAATTTGAGCAGGTCCTGGGCAGATATATTGGCTGTCCTTATGCGGCAGCGGTGAGTTCAGGGACCTCTGCTTTACATTTGTCTTTACTAGCCCTGGATATTGGTAGCGGCGATGAAGTTATCATTCCCAGTTATGTATGCACGGCTTTATTGAATGCCATCCATTATGTTGGAGCAAAACCTGTGGTGGTGGATATTGATGAAAGAACATTCAATATCCATCCGGAAAGTGTAGCCTCCAAAATTTCAACCAGAACCAGAGCTATTGTGGTTCCTCACATGTTTGGCTGTCCGGCGGATCTGGAAGCATTAAGCCAGTTCAATCTGCCCATCATTGAAGACTGTGCTCAGGCTATTGGTGCGCAATACAGGGAATGTCCTGTGGGAAGTTGGGGCACCCTGGCAATTTTTTCTTTTTATGCCACCAAAATGATCACCACGGGCGAAGGTGGCATGGTGTTAAGCCATTCAAAAGAACTGATTAATCGAATAAAATGCCTTCGAGAATATGACAATAAAAATAATTTTAGTCTTAAATTTAATTATAAAATGACCGATATGCAGGCCGCCATGGGTCGGGTTCAGCTACAAAAACTTCCAGATTTCATTCAAAAAAGACGGTTATTGGCCTTAAAATATTACCAGGCTTTTAAAGATATTAATGTAAAGCTACCTGCTGAGTTACAGAATGGGAATCATATTTTTTACCGCTATGTTGTGAGAATTCAGGCCGACCTGGATAACATCATAAATTTGTGCGAGACAAAACATTTTCAATGTCGAAGACCGGTTTTTAAACCCTTACATCACTATTTAAAGCAAAAGGATTGTCCGGTGACGGACCTGGTTTACAGGGAGGCTCTTTCAATTCCTATTTATCCCTCATTGACTCAGGATCAGCAGGATTATATAATTGAAAATTTGAGTCAGATTTTAAGACAACTATGATACAAATTTCATCACTTATTCTAATAATTGTTATTTCCGGTATCATAGCGTTGTTATTAACTCCGCTGGTTAAAAAAATCGCCCAGCGTTTGGCTATCTTAGATTATCCCAACCAGAGAAAGATTCACTTGCAACCCACACCACTTTTGGGCGGATTAGCCATTTATTTTTCACTGATTTTAACAATTTACTTTACTACAAACATAAATAAAGAAATCATAGGGTTAATTTCTGCTTCCACGTTAATTGTCCTACTTGGTCTTTTAGATGATTTTAAAAATGTTTCTGCAAAATTGAGACTGCTTATTCAATTATTTGCTGCTTTAATTATAGTGCTTTCAGGAGTAAGGTTAAATATTATAGATAACCATACACTAAGCAGCTTTTTAGAGCCCCTTTTAACAGTACTCTGGATTGTCGGGATTACAAACGCTTTTAACTTTTTTGATGGCATGGATGGTCTGTCCGTAGGGTTGGGGATCATCTGTTCCCTTTTTTTTGCCATTATAGCCTATCAAAATAGCCAGACTACAGTCACCATGATTGCGGTAGCTCTCATGGGCGCCTGTCTGGGATTTTTCCCATTTAATTTCAAAATGAAGAAAAACGCCTCTATTTTTTTAGGAGATTCCGGTAGCACACTGATCGGTTTTGTTCTGGCCACCCTGGCCGTTATGGGAGAATGGGCTGAAAACAACCCGGTGAAAGCCCTGAGCATCCCGCTATTGATCCTGGGTGTGCTAATTTTTGATATGCTTTACATTTCGATTGCTCGCATCAAAACTGGTAAAGTTAATAATTTCTCCCAGTGGCTGGATTATGTAGGCAAGGATCATTTACACCACCGTCTCATTGCCATGGATTTATCACCCAAACAGTGTGTTCTTTTGATTTATACTCTTACTACAACCTTGGGTCTCGCTGCGGTGATTTTGAAAAACGGGCAAACAATTGATGCTGTTTTAGGCATATTTCAAATGCTGCTCATTTTATTAATAGTAACCATCTTGATGCGAAAGGGCGGTGAGAGGCTTGTTAGAAAAAATTTGGTTCATGATTTAAACAAACACGGAATCACTATTTCCGATGCAAAATCTGCAAAACATAGAGAAAAAGTTACAACTTCTGACATTAAATAATTTGCCACTTGAACTTATTCTTACTGATGTAAATTTTCAAATCCGGTTTTTGAACGAGAAGGCCAGGCAGACTCTTGGCTATGATTTAAAAGATTTGCAGGGGACCAATTTTCAAGAAATACTCTCCATGGAAAACCCCGTAGGGCTGGTAGAAAAAATATTAAATAATTTAGCTAATGAACAATGGATGGGCGATTTAATTTTCACCTGCAAGTCTCATGTTGATAAAGTATTAAAGATTTATGCTCAAAAGATAACCGAACAAGAAAATCTTTTAGGCTTTAGCTTTTTAGCTTTACCCAAAGGTGATTTCAAAGTGCTGGAACCTCAAACTTCCGACAAAGACATCCAACAGGTGGTACAGGATTTAACGCATAAACTTAACAATCCAATGGTAGGCATATTCAATTTTGCCCAGCTACTACTGGACCGATTGTCCCCGAGTGATCCAAATTATGAATTAGCTCAAACCGTTTTTCAGGCTGCAAAAGATTGTAAACAAATTATTGATCAATGGCGAAAAAAATATTTAACGAACCATGAAGAGAAAAGCTGAAATTGTTGTTGTTGATGACGATTTATATTCTTTTAAATTTTTCAAAAATTTATTGCCTGAAACTGAATACAAAATTTATTCTTTTGCAAAAGGTTATGAAGCCCTGGAATTTATGAAAAATTCTACCTGTGATTTAATCCTGCTTGACCTGCGTCTGCCGGACATTAGCGGTCTTGATGTACTTCAAAAAATTCGTCAATTTGAAAATCCTCCTGAAGTCATAATGATTACCGGATTCAGCACGGTGGAATCGGCTGTGCAGGCCATGAAGCTGGGTGCCTTTGACTATGTACAAAAACCCTTTGAGAATATCGACGAGATTAAATTATTAATTGAAAAGGCTCTGGATAAAAAATTTATTCGAGACGAGAATTTATTTTTAAAGCAGCAAATAAGAGATATTTCTTTAACTAATAAAATTATTACCAATCATCCAAGTATGCATGCCGTTTTGCATACTGTAAAAAAGGTAGCCCCTCTGGATAGTACAGTACTTATTACAGGAGAAAGCGGCACGGGAAAGGAATTAATTGCCAGATTAATTCATGAAATGAGTCCGAGAGCCAAAAATCGATTTCTTACAGTTAATTGTGCTGCGCTTTCTGAAAATTTATTGGAGAGCACTTTATTTGGCCATGAAAAAGGCGCTTTCACCGGTGCCGTACGATTACACAGAGGCTATTTTGAAGTGGCGAACAATGGCTCCATTTTTCTGGATGAAATCGGTGAAATATCCTTAATGTTTCAGGTTAAACTATTGCGCGTGCTGGAAGAAAAGAAATTTCAACGCGTTGGCGGGACGGAAGACATCCATTCCGATGTGCGAATAATCGCAGCCACCAATCGTGACCTGCAAAAGGAAGTAGAAAAAGGTAATTTCCGTGAGGATTTGTATTATCGCATCAATGTAGTGACGATTAATTTGCCGCCACTAAGAGAACGTGGGGATGATATTTTATTATTAATCCATTATTTTCTGCAGTTCTTTTCTGAAAAATATAACAAGAAAATAAAAAGCATTTCTCCCGAAGCTAAGGAGTTATTATTAAAATATCCCTGGCCGGGTAATGTCAGGGAATTGAAAAATGTTATCGAGCGGGCGGTTATTCTGGAAGAATCCCCGGAAATTACCCCGAAAAGTCTGCCAGAAAGCCTGCAAATTAAATCAACGCCGGAACGAAGTTTTCGTTTTGATTTACCTTATCATGAGGCTAAACAACAATTTGAACGGGAATATATCATTAGTTTGTTAAAGAAATGTAGCGGTAACATTAAACGGGCTGCTGAGATTTCAAAAATTCCTCGCCAGAACTTTTATCTTAAAATTAAAAAATATAACCTAGACTTGGAAAACTTCCGCTTGAATTAGATTTGTCATAAAAATATGACAAGTAATAAAATTATGAGCAATGTGAGATAATTATTTAAAATTTTGATAATTAAACATAAT
>CAZMEG010000262.1:0-5566 GCA_964565205.1 uncultured Cytophagia bacterium | reverse complement strand
TTCTTATCGAAGAATAAGCATAATTTTATAATACATTTTAATTGAAAAAAATCATGTACCGATTTTCAAGCATTCAATTATTGGGAACAAACACTGGATTCTGTTAGCCAGCATTTTCCACTGGAATAAAATCTCATTGTGGCTGTATTTTAATTATATTTATATGTTTCATAAAATTAAGCAAAAGGAAGGCGGTAATAAAATAAATTTCCTGAATAATCCATGAATTTACTTTATTTCCATTATTATTGGTTTGATACTATTGGATTAACACGATTAAAAATTCCAAATCCCGATCAACAAATCCCAACTTCTTTTTGGGTTTTGGGATTTGTTCAATTAGGATTTACATGGGCATTCTCAAAGTTTTTTATGTTAGTGAATTATTCAAGTAAAAAGATTTTTTCAGGTAATTGGCTTAATAAGGAATTTTTTTGAATTAAATTCGGTTACATGGGTTAGACGCCAATAAAACTAAAGGGAGTGATTCCAATGAAAAACGTACACAGGGTCATATTAAATCTGGTAAACAAGGGACGCGGACTGATTCCCAGGCGATTTTCCACGCGTCAGGCGATTGGTATATCCTTGATTTTACATATTTTCATTGCTATGGCATTTGCATCTTTTCTGATGCAAAAATACCATCCCGAAGGTTCTCCTCTGAACACCTCGCCTCTGGTGTTTGACTTACAGACGGATACCAAAGTCAAATTTGAAAGTCAAAACGTAAACCAGGACCTGGATAACCTGACCGATGGTTTTAACCAGCCCAACGAAGTGGTGAATAATGGATTCAATGGCGATGCCGAATCAGCGGCAGGCAGAGCAAGCGAAGCACTGAATAGCAATAACCAGGATGTGGTCATGGCTTCCCTGGCCAGTCTCAGCGATCTAAAAGATTCTTTTAAATTTATTATGCATCAGGTGTCCAGTGACTCGCTCAATGGGCTCAATCCCATTCACGGGGACATGCCCGATGCCTCCTATATCTCGACCGGAAATGCTGATGGAACCGGTGCGGGAGATGGTAGTGGTGTAACCATCACCTTTGGTGGTGGCGGGGGGCACTGTCCCACGGGTGGTATATATAGATAAACCATCAAAAGGGAGCGCTTAGCTCCCTTTTTTATTATATGGTTATCGAATTTTGTCCAGTCCGGAATTCTTTATCTACAATGAAAAAGGTTTTCAAAGAAACCTCTACGAGGTGTGATTTAATGTAAAAATGGTAAGATCTCAACTTTCAATCACTCGAACCAGGGTTTGTAAATCCGGCACTTCCAGGTCTGGTTTAATTTCAGCGGGCGGGGTAGCACCAGTTCCCGTTTTCCCTTTACGACGATTTACCCAAACAGCCGTCAGCCCCAATTTTTTAGCCGGTGCAATATCATGAAAGAGACTCTGAGCAACATGCAAAACCTGACTCTTATCAACTCGAAATTTTTGTAACGCAAATTCAAAATTTTTTAGTGAAGGTTTGTAATCCCCCACATCTTCGGCCGTAATCACCCAGTCAAAAGATACTTTTAGCCATTCAGCCGAATGTGCAAATAGATCACGATCTATATTAGAAATGACGGCCAGACGATATTTCTTTTTAAGGCTTTGCAAAGCCGAAACTGTATCGTTAAACGGCGGCCAGTTTTTTAATGACTCTTCCAATGCGTGTAATTCTGTTTCCGTGGGATTAAAATTAAAATGCTCGCCGAACCTTTTTACCACATCCTGTAAAATCTGTCGATATTTTTTATAACCGCTGCTTTCTTCTTGCGATTCGAATTTTGCATAAAGTTCCAGAATGTTCTCATCATCAATATAAATATTGTGGACTTCAAGAATGGGTTTGAGAGCCTGTAAAATGCCTGTCTCCCAATCGATCAAGGTCCCATAGCAATCGAATGTAAGAACTTTAAATTGCTTAAAATTAAGCAGGGGCATACTTCTTACCTTCTGGATTTTGAGCTTGTGGTGTCATTTAGATTTTCAATTGATTGATCATAAATTGGATTGTTGGGTAATTGTCAAACATCCAATACTTTACCAGTCCTAATCTTCAAATCGTTGCATCAAATCCTGTATATCCTTAGGTTCACCAATGATGGTAAGGCGATCTCCTTTCCGGAGCCGGGTCCTTCCACGGGGGAAAATGATATTTCCATCCCGATGGATCATGGCCACAAGGGTGCCTTTGGGTAAATTGAGATCACGAATATTACGATCAATAAATTCAGCCGTTTTCGAGTCCGGTTCAATTCGCAAGGTCAGAAATCGTTCATCCCGTAAAAGTAATTCTTTCAAATGATATTCATTTTTAATGGTTCGCCATTTTTTGAGAAATTTCTTATCATCGGCATGTCCGGCAATTTGTGCTAAAATACGCAGGTGCTGCTTTGGGTCGTCTTCCGGACTCACCAGGAAGAAGAAAGCAAACACGGGCTGTTCTGGAGCATGACTCCCTAAAAATTCAGGGTCTACCTCCACGCGAACCCCCTGTCTGGTGCGGACCATGACCAATTCAGGTTGATGAAGATCAGGCAACCGCAAATGCGGCAGGGCGATACCATGCGAAACCGGTGTTGCTCCAACCCGTGTGCCCTGCAAAAAGCTTTCTACCAGAACTTCCTTTTTTACCTCCAATCGCTTCGCCAGAATTTCGGCCGCCCGATCTACCACGTTTTCAAACTTTATCTTATTTGGTATGTCAATAAATTGAGCTTTCGCTACCACCATATCATAGGGGTCCTGTTCACGCACCCCTTTTTCAATCAAAATTCCACGCAGTTCACGATCCAGGCCTTCAAATCGGCGTTCACCTAACCGGGCAAAAATATGATAAATCGCTCCACCCCGAACCACACGATCTCTGGCATAGGCAAAATACCAGATAGTACCAATTGTGATAAGTCCAAGCATGAAAAGTGTAGGCCACCAGCCCATCTCGCTAATAAGCCAGAAAGCTGCTACAATACCAAATAGTTGGGTCCAGGGATAAAATGGAGACCGATAACCGGGATCATAAGATTCGATTTTTGATTCGCGCATGATGATAACTGCCAGACAGCTCAATGCAAAGAGGAGTAGTTGAAAAGCACTGGCCAGTTTAGCAATTTTTGTAGGATCAAATAAAATAATAAAAAGCAAAATCAGCCCCACTGTAGTGTAAATGGCTACTTTGGGAGTTCTATGTTTGCTTAAAAAACGAAAGAAGCGAGGCATGAGATGATCTCGGCTCATGGCTAAAGGATAGCGAGAAGCGCTTAAAATGCCAGCATTGGCCACCGAGAAAAATGCCAGAACCGCCGCTACCGTCATAATCACTGCACCAGATTTCCCCAGAATGGCCTGAGCTGTTGATGCCACCGGTGTCAAATCATTGTAAAGCTTTTCGGCCGGTAATACCCCAACCATCACCAATGTTCCTATTCCATAAATCAAAAGAGCCGTTAATAAAGCTAATAACATGCCCAGGGGGATATTTTTTTCAGGATCATGAACTTCTTCGGAAATACTGGCAATTTTAGTTAGCCCCACATAGCTGACGTAAACCAATCCGGCCGTAGCAAATAAGTTATTTAATCCTTTACTGAAAAAATTGTGAAAATGACCAACTTTAATGTTAAATAGACCGGAGATCATGAATATCATTAAAATGAATAGTAATCCAAAAACTAATCCTAATTGAAAATAGCCTGATTTACGCGCACCAAACAAATTCACCAATCCAAATAATATAGCAAATAGAGCCGCTAATGGAACAATAGGGATCTGCGGAAAAAACAAACCCACATAGGCTCCCATACCGATGAGAGCAAAGGCTGTTTTTAAAACCAGGGCTAACCAGGTGCCTAAACCCCCAATGGTACCCATGAGTGGCCCCATGCTCCGATCGAGAAAATAATAAACCCCACCAGCCCTCGGCATAGCCGTGGCTAATTCCGCCATGCTGAAAACTGCCGGAATAAGAGGAATAGCCGCCACCAGATAACTCAGAATCACCGCCGGGCCAGCCTGCGCCGCTGCTAAACCCGGTAATAAGAAAAAACCTGAACTAATCGTGGCTCCGGTGGCTATCGCATAAACATTAAGTAAAGACAACTCTTTCTTTAGACGTTTCGATTTGGGTAAAAAAGCCATATATTTTTTAGTTGGTGGTTTTTTGTTCTTTGTTAGTTGTTAAAAATGACTTCACAGATATAATTTAACCCCTTCTTCCATTTTCCATCTGGAATCTACATCTTTCATCTACATTCTGCAATCAGCCATCTACCATCTGCCATCACAAATATTTGTACAATGCATTAAACAGCAGCTTAAAAGTCCCGAAAGTTTGAGCACGGTGTTGAACCCGAAAAGCATAAAGGATAGCCACACCCTTTTCCACCGGTATTTCAGCCAGGGCCACTTTGTTGTACAGCTTATCTTCACCAACCACCCAGCCACTCAATAACAGATGGTTATTGTCATACATCCCGGTTTCTTTTATTTCCCGATTGTACGATTTGAGAGTAAGAGCCACCGGACTACTCATATAAATAGCCGCTTCGTTTTTCATGCCAAATGTTAAAGGTGAACTTTTATCTAAATGAATTCTAAAGATACTCCCCGGTGCGAAATAATCTTTTCGTTTTACATTTTTAAGTACATTGGTGGCTGGAAGATTTATTTTTTCAATGGCGAAATTGCATGCACGATCTAAAAACAAAACAACTCCACCATTTCTCAGAAAATTTTTCACTTTTGCCACCCCTTCCTTTCCAATGCCACCCTGATATTCCGGATGAATTTTGGGTTGCCCAAGATCACGGGGTGGAGCCTTTTTAGGTTTACCGTCCACAATCCAATCGGTATCCTGACTGCCAAAGATTAAAATATCAAATTTCTTATTAAATGATTCTCTGGATTTAAAATCGGCGTTGTGCACCACGGTGTAGTCGAAACCAAAGCGGTCAAATATGAGTCGAAGCCAGCCTTCATCGTAAGCCGATGGAATCCATGGTTGATACAATGCAATACGTGCTTTGGCTACTTTTCTTCGAGGAAAGTCATCCAGCCCACCAAATGATTGCAGGGGAACTTCCAGCTCACTGCTGGTCTTTTTTAACCAATCCAGCTTTTGTCTGGAAATTTGAAAGACAAAGGTTCCTGCCGACAACGGTTTGAAGGCTCTCTGCAATTGATAGACTTCTACGCCTTCGTTAAGTAACCGATTTACCAGCTTGTAACTGTTGGTAAAACGGCAATCCGCTGCCACCCAACCAGCCTTGAGATTACCAGTGGCAATTTCCAGTTTTGGATTTTCCACATATTTCATCTTTACTTTAAAAGGCTTATCGATCGCATAAGCCTCGACCCCCATCTGTAAGGGCAAAGTCCAGGCGGTTACATCATAAGGTCGCCTGGGCGGGCCGCCAGGGTACTCTCGCAGGTTAGGATACTGCTGTCTTTCCATCAGGTCCTTTATGTAAGCCCGGGCAGGTTGGGCCAGTGGAACAATAAAGGTGCCTTTCTTAAAAGAACCCTCAGGCAGGCTAAAATCTTCCTCAGCCTGGTACACATCCACGTT
>CAZMEG010000261.1:1708-5582 GCA_964565205.1 uncultured Cytophagia bacterium | reverse complement strand
TCATCTGTTCAACGAGTTTTTCCAGGGATTCCATTTGTTGGATATAAAGGGATTTCCCTAATTCTGTCAGTTTAACTCGAACAATTCGACGGTCTGTGGGCGAAGAAAATCTTTTTACATATTTTTTCTGTTCTAATTTATCAATTAAAGCGGTTGTTGTACTCAAGGCCGCCTTAACATTATTAGCTATTTGTTTCATGGTCATGGTGCCATTCTGTCCTAAATATCTGATAGCCAGGAGTTCTCGCTGGTTGAGTTCGGCGATGTTTGATAATAAAATTTTTTCTGAAAGAGCGAAAATGAAATTAGTTAGTAATTTTGTTTGATAGTCCCATTCAATTTTGGAAATTACGTTTTTTACAGATTCTTCTTGCATGAAAATTCCACCGGAAGTGAATTTTTCATCAAATGAAAAGCTACCTAATAACTGTAAGCCAAAATTATTTAAGAAATTCCGAATTATATCTATATCTTTACGATCTCTCACTTTGTTAGCGATGCTATAAATATGTTTAATGTTCAAGGTCTCGGCTAAGTTTTTGATGCGGATAGCGGTTTGCAATGATTTGAAGTATGGCTCAATTACAATAATAATAGTATCAATAAATTTTAGGGTGTCACGAAATAAGTATTCTAAGCTAGCCGGCATGTCGGCCAGAACAAAAATTTTCTTTTCATGTTCAAAAGCATCTAATAATCTGCGTGTTTGTTTAAAAGCTTTGCATAAGCAGCCAACATCTACCTGAGAGACGCTCCCCATAATTAACAACGGTATACCAAAAGGAGTTTTAGAGGCATAATGTTCTATGAGTGCATAAGGTGACATATTTTCAAAGTCAGCAACAGGGATACTTAATAAATCAGGTATAACCTTTTGTGAATTACCATTCATTCCTAATGAATAGGCTAGATTTGGGTTGGGGTCCGAATCGATGGTAATCACATAATAACCTTTATCATGTAGTGCCCGGGCCAGGATACTGGTAATTGTTGTTTTTCCCACCCCTCCTTTTCCTGTAATGGCTATACGCATGAAACTGTTAACGACTTATCAAAAGTTAGGATATTATTCTATGTTAATTACTACCACTTTGCATTCCCGTCACTCAGATGTTTACAAACCCCTACCCAATCCGGGTCATGACATTCACAGTCAGGGTCATCACACACCAAGTGACTTTCATGTCCCAGATACGATTCAAATTCGTCTAAAAATCTACGTTTACCTTCAGAAAGTCCCTGGGCTGTTAATAATACTTGTTGATGGTCATTAACGAATTTTAAATAACCCAACTGTACCAGACGATTAACACTTTCTTTGAGAAGCTTATTGTCCATATTTAAAAATCGATTGATTTGTTCGAGAGATACCACTTCACCAATACCTTCCCCACGCATCCAGTACATAATTTGTAATATTTCATCCTGCCAATAAATAGGGTTTTGGTTTGTCATGATACTATTAGAAAATGTTTTGTTTTTTATGAAATATTTCAATTAATTAAATCCAAAATTTCCAAAATCTACTTTTGAGCTTAAAATTTGTAATTTGTGGCTTTGCAGCGCTAGGAATTAAATTGAAGAACTTTTTGGGCTAATTTCTCTATGGCTTTTACTGCTTCTGCATTGGGCTTATAATCCAGTGGTGCAAGACCCAAACGGTCGGCTTCTAAAAGCGATTCGTCAAACGGGATAACTTCTAGAAGTGACATTTCCCGTTGCTGGCAGAAATCCCGAATAGCAGTTTCATCCTCCGATCCACGCACTTTATTTGCCACAGTATAAATTTGTTTGATCTCCAGCTCTCGGGCAAGTAGGTTCATTCTAGCTCCTGTTTCCATGGATTTAAAATAAGGTTCAATGATAATTAAGGTACAATCCACATGTCGAATTGTACCACGACTCAGATGTTCGAGACCCGCCTCCATATCAACCACAGTAGGACGATTGTAATGATCGACCATCTCATGAACCAGCGTGCGCACGGCAGCATGGGCTCCACACATTCAGCCAGCCCCGGCATGATCCACGGCTGCCATCAGAATTAGTGTAATGCCATCCGGGGTAGCCACGCCATACTCCGAGATAATCTCATCAGGCTTTTTTGCCAATTGCAACCGAGTTTTGCCTTCTTCATTAGTTGCCCTTTCAACCACTGATCGTGGCATTGGTTTGATCAAACCAAGATTTTCTCTGGGTAGGCCCAGAGTAATCGCTAAATTCGGATTGGAATCACCATCGATGGCAATCAGTTGTGGAAGTTTCTGTCGAGCTAAGAGACGAGCCAGGGTGCCAGCAATGGTTGTTTTCCCCGAGCCTCCCTTTCCTGCAACGGCTATTTTCATATCTCAACCTTTTTAGAATTTAAATTTCTGGTTTTTTGAAAATATCATCAGATAAGGGAGTTTTAAAATCCACATTCGTAATTTTGTATTCTTCAAGAATCGAGCCATTGCTACGATAGTAAGTATTTCTGTGGCTGAAAGTAATGCCAAATTCGGTTCGATAGTCAGACCAGTAAATTTCTTCAGGAGGGGAAACACTATTGACGCGTTCAAAATGCTCTACTTTCTGAATTAACTTGGATTCCTTATCCACGTAAAAAACCCAGCGATCACGTCCCACATTGGGCTTGAAGGTCACTTCCAGAAGTGCCACCGGACGACCGTTTAATTCCTTAGAACCTATATATTTAGGAATGGCACCAGGATCGGTAAGCTTAAAAGGAATTGAAAATCGATAAAAAGACATTTCTGCTGAACATAATGGTGTACATTTATCAGATTCGCACATGTAACCCAGCGAACGGGCCAGAGGTTCAGGTGGTACTAGTTCTCCGTTTTTAATAGCCCAATATTCATTACCATCGAAACCAATTTTAATAAGACCTTCGTCGGTAACTGTCTCCAGAACGAGTCCAAAACCTTTTGAGCCTTTTCTAAAATAGTAACGAGTGGGTTGTTGTTTAATTATGTTCCCATTTTCATCATAAACCGTACGGATACGTGTATAAGTACCTTCATGGATTCTGTTCCACTGTTCCATACCGCCTGCGGCCTCGACCACCTCAGCCAGCAATTCTTCGCCGTTCGGAGGTGCAAAGAAAAAATGACGGATAATAAGGCTCGCTATGGCTATTAACAATAATGCAATGGTAATTTTCCACAGGGTTGTTCTGCGGATAACAATTGGATTTACCAGATCTTTAATACGTGCATTCACACTGTGTGGAATCTTAACTTCATCATTTATAATTTTACCTTTCATAAAACACCCCTTTAGTTAATTAGATAACTATGGCTTATTTAATATTAGATTCCAAATCCCTAATTATCAAATCCCAAATCCAAAAAACAACCAATGAGTCAACATATACGCGGTAAAGGATCGCCAACAAGCATATCCAGTACCCGTGTACCCCCAATTTGTGTTCTCAAATAGACCATGCCAGGTGGTTCAGCCAGAACTTCACCGATGATGCGAGCTTCGGTGCCCAGGGGATGCCTACGCATGGCTTCCAGGGCATGATCGGCTGCCTCTGAACTAACTATGGCAATCACTTTCCCTTCGTTGGCTACGGTTAATGGGTCAATGCCCATAATTTCACAGGCTCCCGATACTTCAGGCTTTACCGGGATGGCATGTTCATCAATGGCTATGGCTACGTTGGAATTGATAGCAATTTCATTCAAGCAAGTAGCGACTCCACCGCGCGTGGGGTCTTTCAAACAATGTACTTTGTCGGTGACATTAAGAATGTTTTGAATGAGCTCATGTAAAGGCGCAGTATCGCTGATAATTTCCGATTCGATGTCCAGAGCCTCGCGTGCTAACATGACAGCAATGCCATGTTCACCTATAGAGCCGTTAATTA
>CAZMEG010000261.1:948-1698 GCA_964565205.1 uncultured Cytophagia bacterium | reverse complement strand
CTTTATCTCCCGGCTTTGCATTGATTGAAGAAATATCCAAACGGGTGGGGACAATTCCCATGCCCGAAGTATTGATGAATATCTGATCAGCACTGCCACGATTTACAACTTTGGTGTCACCGGTAACAATTTGCACGCCAGCACTTTCGGCGGCGGCTTTCATGGATTCAAGGATTCGTTTGAAACATTCAATTTCCAGACCTTCTTCTAGAATGAAGCTTACGGAGATCCACTTAGGTTGTGCTCCAGCCATGGCCAGGTCATTGATAGTTCCATTTACAGCTAATTCACCAATGTTACCCCCTGGAAAGAAAATTGGGTTCACGACATACGTATCGGTGGTAAAAGCGATCTTCTGGGCACCCTCTAAGTACAGAATAGCTGAATCATCCATGCAGTCCAGCAGCGGATTGGAGAAGTATTTGGCAATGAGTCCTTCAATTAGATTATGTGTGGCTTTACCACCGCTGCCATGACTCATGGTTATGGCTTCATCGCGTAAATAGAATTTTCCCTGCCGTGACCGCCGAGCTCTCTCCAGTTTGTCTAAAGTTTGATTAAGGGTTTTCATTTTGTCGTTCATTTTTGTTTACATAGGAATTTAACCGCAGAGGGCGCAGAGAACGCATAGAACTCAAGGTAAACCGCAGAATAGCGCTGAAGAGCGCAGAGGTTAATTAACAAATTTTTTTCTTTACTTTTATTTTTAAAATTCATCTATTTTCTCTTTGTGTCTCTCTATGCCCTTGA
>CAZMEG010000261.1:0-938 GCA_964565205.1 uncultured Cytophagia bacterium | reverse complement strand
TTTTTCTCTGCGCTCCTCTGCGTTCTCAGCGGTTATGATTATTCCTACTCATCAAAATTATTAACAACTCTTTTAATGCCATCTTTTAGACGCGTTACATTAAAATTAATTAGCAAACCGACTTTAATGTTAGTAATCTTTAAATAGTTTAATATTTGGGCATAATCAATATCTGAAATTTCTTTAACAGCTTTACATTCAACAATCACCCTCCCATATACAATAAAATCACAGCGAAATCCTACATCTAAATAAACATCCTCATATTTGACCGGCACAGGTTTTTCACGCTCAAAAGGGATATCTGCTTTTTCCAGTTCATAGGCCAATGCAATTTGATAAACAGATTCCAGCAGTCCGGGACCTAATTTTTTGTGCACTTTAATTGCTAAACCAATAATAATTTCAGTTAACTGATTAATTGAAGATTTTTTGATTTCATCTCTTTTTTCTCTGTGCTCCTCTGCGTTCTCAGCGGTTTTTAACTTAAAATCTTTCGCCTTTGCTCTGCCATGGACAGGCGGCCATAGTTGTAATAGGCAGCGCAGGCGCCTTCTGATGAAACCATACAAGTACCAACTGGTGTTTCTGGTGTGCAGGAAGTGCCAAAGATTTTACATTCCCAGGGTTTAATAACGCCTTTAAGAACCTCACCGCACTGACAGGCTTTAGGATCGGCAACGCGAATACCGGGCACTTCGAACTGCAATTCCGCGTCCCAGTCGGCAAATTCTCTGCGTAGTTTTAAGGCGCTATGGGTGATGAAGCCCAGGCCACGCCATTCAAAAAACGGTCGCAGTTCCATGGTTTTTGCTATGGCTTCCAGAGCTTTTACATTGCCTTCCGGTCGAACCACCCGCACATATTGATTTTCCACTTCGATGCGACCTTCATCGAATTGTTTTAATAACATGTAAATGGACTGGATTATATCCAAC
>CAZMEG010000260.1:0-5599 GCA_964565205.1 uncultured Cytophagia bacterium | reverse complement strand
GACGTAGAATAGATCGGTTGCAGGGTATGGGCGTCTATTTTGGTGACAAAGACATCAAAATCTCCGGCATTCTTTTCACGAATTGGTTGGTTAACCGGAAAATTTAGCGAACGGGTGGTGCCGGTGACATAAATGTTGCCCTGTTTATCAAGAGCTATGCCCTTGCCAAAATCACTATTTCCACCACCGAGATAACTGGAAAAACTTAATACTGGGTCAATGACCAGAGGGTAGGTTGAATCATAATCTTCAACCGCAAAACCAACTTCGTACTTGTTTAACTGAACAAATCCACCGGCAAGAACTTTAACACCCGTTGGAGTTTCCTGATAAATTTTAGATTTCCAGTGCATTATTTTGCCCTGCCCTGGTTGAATAAACAATTCCCCGTCTCTATCGATTTTAAGCTGATTTACCGGTTCAAAACGTAATTTTACCGAAGACAAATCAGCGCCTGGCTTTAAAATAAAATCATATTCCAGTTCTCCTTCTGAATTACTATAAACTTTCAGATCGATTTTCGAATAGATTTCCCGGAAATTTAATTTTCGATAAGTTGGTATCCCGATTTGCCAGCCTTCGGGGTCACGACCAATTATATAATTTCGTTTGTATCCGGTGGCTTCTGATGGAATAATTCTGACATTCGGATTGGCGTCGATTAGATGAATTTTACACAGTTCCTCACTGCAATCAGAAAATATCATAATATCAGGGGATAACAAAAGATTGAGGCCAGCACTTCTGCCAATAAATTGTACCGGGGCTTCTATGGAGCCTTGAATTTTTTCAAACAACCAGGTATTTAATCCAGTGTTTGACAGTTTGATCAGGTTATCCACTTTGATTTCGATCTCGTCCCCCGATAAAAGCACCATTACAAATAAAATAATAAAGAACCAGTATTTCATTGCCAGATACCCAATTAGTGTTGAAATTCTGGTTTTATTCCTGCTGGGGTAATTGGCATTATTTTAAAAGTATCATTCGCCGCGTCATTGAAAATCCCCCAGCCTGTAAACGATAAAAATATAAGCCGGCAGGAACCACAAGTCCCTGCTCATCTTTGCCATCCCATTTAACTTCATACGTTCCACGGGGCTTGGTTTCCTCTACCAGGGTTCTTATCTTTTGACCGCGTATATTCCATATGGTCAAAGTGACATGTGCAGGCCTGGCAAGTTGATAGATAATGGTTGTGGATGGATTGAAGGGATTTGGAAAATTGTTTAACAGAGCAAATTGATCTGGTAGAGCGTTGTTTTCTTCCTCAACTCCTGTAGCCGGTGGAGTAAATGAAAAAATATGTAAACCGGTCTCTACATCGCTAACAAAAATGTTCCCGGATCTGGTGAATGGAAAAACTCCGAAGGCCCCGGCAAAAATTTCACCGCTTAATGGAGATGTGTCGAATTCATCCACCAGGATTGGATTCTGGGGTGTAGAGATATCATAGACCCGAAACCCGGCTGTATAGTAGGATACAAAGGCAAAATTTCCAATAATGTCGAGATTATGCACTTTGGCGTTGGGGTCATCCACTTTGGCAACTTTGACAGGATGGTTCAGATCGCTGATGTCCCAGACTGTAATATCAGCAAGAGGATGATCGGCTATCTCATCGCAAATAAAAAGAAAATTTTGATCCTCCGTAACCCAGCCACTGTGATGAAATCGTATAGTCGAATCGCTGATAGTTGTTAGAAAAGCAGGAGTGGTAGGGTCGCTTACATCGTAAATATTTGTACCAAAGGTACCATGAAAATCATACAATCGATCGCCCACCACCGTAGCATCATGACAGGAGGGGAAACTGTCCTGCCACAGAAATACCGGATTCTTTGGATCAATATTTAAGTTATAAATTCGTAATCCTGGACATTCCAGGTACATAAATCCCCGTGCATCGATAAAAATATTGTGTGCGTTGGGAATCGTGCCCACCACCTGTGGATTCGCAGGATCAGAAATGTCGACAATGCCTCCACTTCCAAAGCTCCGCCCATTTACTGTATACATAAAATGCTTATAAGTTTTCATATCAAAGCCCGGTACTTGATTCATGTCGGCCACAATCTTTGGATTAACTGGATCTGAAACATCGACAATGAATACACCGGCATTGGGGGGATCCCCAAATACGGTATCGAGACCATAGCCGATTAAAGCATATTCTTTACCTGTGGCAGGATCCTCATAACCCCAAACATCGGTAGCCTGAGCACGCTCTTTCAAACTTAATTTGCCAAGTTGAGAAATATTTTTGCCATAGGTTTTATTTTCAGAGGATTTGTTAATAATACTCTGTGCCTGCGATAAATTGAATAAACAGTTAGAAAAAACAACCATCCATATAATTTTTCGCATAAGATCTCCCGAAGTATGTTTAAATACAATTTGTGTCATTTGGATTTGTTTCGAATTTCGCATCATCTCAATAAAAGCATCCGCCTGGTTGCTTTAAATTTTCCGGCCTTCAACTGATAAAAATAAATCCCTGACGGCATAATCTGACCAGAATCATTTTTCCCATCCCAGGTAACGAAATATTTGCCCGGCGCTTGAATCTTATTTAATAAACTCCGTACACTTTGTCCCAGAATATTAAAAATACGAATCTGTACATTTGTGCGTTTTGGTATCTGGTAGACAATAACGGTTTCGGGATTGAAAGGGTTGGGGAAATTGTTGAGAAGTGCAAAACGTTCCGGGATAGATTGACCATTAGTACCCACGGAAGTGGGTGTCCCTTTAAAATTAAAAACATATAACCCGTGCTTTATATCACTAACATAAATATTTCCTGATGGAGTAAAAGGATAAACGCCCCAGGCACCCGCAAAACCCTCACCGGTAATCTCTGGCGTCGTATCAAATTCATCCAATAGTTTAGGATGAGTGGGGTCTGAAACATCCAGTACACGAAAGCCCGCCGTATAATAAGAGATAAAAGCAAAATCCCCAATTATATACAAATTATGTACGGTTGCCGTAGAATCGGCAAATTGGCCTACTCGCACAGGATTGGCCGGATCCTGGATATCCCACACCGTAATATCGGGAGAGGGATTTTGGGCCAATTCGTCACAGATGAAAAGATATCGGCCATCCCTGGAAGTCCAGCCGCTATGATGATAACTGATGGCAGGATCGGTAATCTCACCTAAGAGAACAGGATTTTTAGGATTGGTGAAATCATAGATGAAAGTGCCAGCGGTGCCATGAAAATCATACAAACGATTGCCAATTACTGAAGCATCGTGGCCCTCCACGCCTCCCTGCCAGACCATTTGAGGGTTGGTGGGGTCTGGATTCAAATCCCATACCTGTACACCTGGAATTTCCTTAATCATATAGCCTGAATCGGTGATAAACAGGTTGTGACCGGATGGAAAAGTTCCCACCACCTGAGGATTACGGGGATCATTTACATCTATCACAAAGCCATTGCCCGAAGTGCCACCGTTTACCGCGTAAGCATAATGCCTCCAGGCTTTCACATCAAAGATAGTGCCGAGCCGCAATTTGGCTGATAGCTCTGGATTAGAAGGATTGGACACATCCACAATGGCCACGCCATCAAATGCACCGAGAAGCGCGTATTCCTTGCCGGTGTTTTCATCCACAAAGCCCCAGACATCGGTAGTACCCGAACCGGGTAAATCCACATGGGCACGAATATCGATAGGTCCCGTGGTGGGGGGTAAGCCTTCGGCTTCGAGCTTAACCCTGTATTCCGGGAAAAAGGGATCATTGCTGCGGATGGTTAAATGTGCGGTAATGGCCTGTGAATTTGTGGGAGAAAAAGTTACCTGCACTGAAACACTATCCCCGGGGGGAATGATGAATCGATTTTCAGAAACCTGAAAATCGGGATGATCCGCAGTTATGTCACTAATTGTTATGTTGAAATTATTATGATTGATGAGGGTCAAAATACGGGTTATCTGCTGGTTTATTTTTACATCACCGAAAGAAAGAGAAATTGGAAATGTGTACAAACCAAATTTTGAGGTAGTGAATTCATAAACATCATTTTCAGACAGGGGCTTAGTTGTGGTAATACGAATGGTTGTACCTACCGGGGGCAAATAATCTGGATTACCGTTCAAATTCACCATGCTAAAACGAGCTAAAATCTCGTGACCGACATACGCACGATTGAGAAATACGGAAGGTTGACTGAGATTAGTACCACCGGTGTTGGCAAGGTCTTGTAAAAAATCATCATAATTGACCACGCCATCATTGTTGATGTCCCCTTCCGGTAAAGCATTTTGATCGATTTCATAGAAATATATCCGATCGTACATGGTGCCGGGTCCACCATCGGAAGGACGCGCACCCCCATCATATTTTTGTGTGTTACCGCTATCATCGAATCCTATTGCTATGATCTGGTGGTCATCGGTAGGGTCGTCCGGGGTAGCAATTCCTATATTCCAGAGTGAAAAAGGCACGTCAATGATACCACTGCCGGTGAACGCATAAACAAATTTGTTGCGCCCCTCAGGATTACCATCAAAGCGCAATTCATAGTCAAACGGCGCAGCTGACGAATTATCGTTACCATTTCGCGTAATTTGATTCAAGTCCCCAGAACTTCCGCCCCCAACAAAGGTGTACTCACCGGTTGAATTGGCCCCTCCTTTTCCCTGGGCATCTCCTGGCCGAAAAATAGGCACAGGAGGTTCCACCGGGTTCCCTGCGTATTGAACCTCAATGAATTCTTTGAACTGCGGTTCCATCGCTTGAACGGTAACCTGAATACCATTAAAAATTGGCGTGGAACTGCCCAGGGGTAAATTATTAAAAATTGTGGTTTGTTGCGTTAGATTTTCAACCGAATATAAAAGGTTCTCTCCCGATTTAACGAATCGCACTCGATAAGAATCGGCTGTGGTGGCGGCTGGATTTATAACTTCCACCCGCACAATGGCATCTCCAATACCCTGGGTACGCTGAGCCAAAAAGGTAAATTCCTGAGCGCTGAGATTCCAGATCAGTGAAAAAAATACAATCACCACGTGAAGGTAAAATATTTTTTTAAACATGTTCTCCTCTCGTTTCAATTAATAGGGTTTCACAAAACTCAGAACACATTGATAATATTGAACTTATAAAACCGTCTTTTACCCTGTTTTCCTCCTATCCTGTAACTCTTTAATTTTACTAAAATTACAAAGTTGAAATTTGGCGTTTTTTACCAAAAATAAGCCCGTTTTAACCCCTCAAAAGGGGGGTGGAGGGCAAAAATATACACCTCCAAATAGTTTCCTGTGCCTGAATGAACCATCCGGGATCTTCCTTCCCCACAAAGCCCCCTTCTCTTTTCTAAAGAGAAGGGGGTTGGGGGATGAGTTTGAAAAAGCCAATAACTCATCTTTAGTTACCATCGGTTTGTTTCAAAGCCAACCCCTCCATAACCTGCACATTATTTAAACTCACCCCCTAAATCCCCCTCTCTTGGCCCAAGAGAGGGGGACTTTAATTCGATGCTTCAGCATTAATCTTTCTAAAGGCATTGAATTTTGTGAAGCCCTATGGTGAATAAAGCCGGAAATATTATGCTATTTCGTGGTTGCGGTTAAGTCGTTTA
>CAZMEG010000259.1:0-5605 GCA_964565205.1 uncultured Cytophagia bacterium | reverse complement strand
CCTAAAGGTAAGAAAGAGCTGGCCGTTGCCATCCCATCTACCAGTAACCATACAGCCAAACCATGAGGAGGGGAAAATGCGTACCATTAAATATGTTAGTATTTTAATTATCATCCTAATTTGTTTTTGTGACTTTAAACTTTTAGCCCAGGCACCGGATCGCAGTAAACCTCCAGAATTGGGCCCACCACCCACCCTGCATCTTCCGGAAATTCAGCGATTTCAGCTTTCCAATGGTCTGCAGGTGCTGCTCATGGAGAAACATCAGGTACCGCTGGTGCAAATCAACGTGTTGATTAAAGCCGGTACCGCCATGGACCCTGCCAACAGGCCGGGACTGGCCAGCATGACCGTAGACATGCTGGATGAAGGCGCCGGAGACCGCAATGCCTTACAACTGGCCGACGCCATCGATTACCTTGGCGCTAATCTTTCTACTTATGCTGATTTCCATCATTCAGTGGTAGCACTGCATACCCCATTAAGTAAACTGGAATCAGCGCTACCGTTGCTGGCTGATGTGGTGCTACGCCCTAAATTCCCGCCTCAAGAACTGGAACGTCTGCGCAAACAACGGCTCACCACCCTGATTCAATGGCACGATGAACCCCGTGCTGTTGCTCAGGTTCTCCTGAATCAAACTTTGTTCGGGAAAAAACATCCTTACGGCTGGATCAGTATGGGTGATGAAAAGTCATTACGCGACATGAAAGTCGAGGAACTCCAGAAATTTCATCGGACCTATTTTCATCCCAATAACGCGGCTTTAATTGTGGTGGGAGACGTAACTAAAGATTCTATTGTACCCAAACTGGAAAAATATTTTGGTGAATGGAAAGCGGCCTCCATCCCCAGGATAAAATGGCCTGCAATTAAACAGGTAAAAAGGCGACAGATCTACCTGGTAGACAAACCCGGAGCTGCTCAATCGGAGATTCGCATTGGTAGGATCGGAGTATCTCGACAAACACCCGATTACTTTGCCATTCGGGTAATGAACACCATTCTGGGAGGCTCTTTCACCTCCCGCTTAAATCAAAATTTACGTGAAGAACATGGTTACACCTATGGTGCCGGATCGTATTTCGCTTTTCGACCACTACCTGGCCCCTTTGTGGCTTACGCGGCTGTTCAAACAGCCGTCACCGATAAGGCCCTCATGGAATTTATGAAAGAATTACAGGGAATTTTGCAACCGGTTACAGACCAGGAACTGGAACGAGCTAAAAATTATCTGGCCTTGCGTTTCCCGGAAAATTTTCAAACTGTGGCACGCATTGCCTATCAGCTCCAGGAACTGGTGCTGTATGATTTACCGGAGGATTATTTTAATAAGTATGTACAAAACATTCTGGCCGTTACCAAAGCGGAAGTCTTACGGGTAGCACAGAAATATGTGGATCCCCAAAAACTGGCCATCATTGTCGTCGGTGATCGTAAAGTCATCGAGCCAGGAATTAAAGCCTTAAATCTTGGCCCGATTAAGCATCTGAGTATTGAGGACGTACTGGGAAAAATCCCGGAGCTTGAGGGAACTCAGTAACCTGCGTGCTTTCTATCTTGAAAAATTCATGAAACACGAAGGGCACGAAGAATTCGAAGAAAAACCAGGACAAGGTGCTGGTCCAGAAATATGTCTAAATTAGTGAAGGTCATAAAATAAAAAGCCTATCAAAATTGATAATATGAAATTCCTTATTAAATATCTTAATTTCAAAACACTCACACAAAGACACCAAGTCGCAAAGATATTAATTAAAAATTTAACCTTTGTAACTTCTCTGCGGCTTCGTGGCTTTGCGTGATAATTCAATTGCCAATACATATGAAAATATAAAAAACTGGATGGGAGAAACATGAGAAAATACAATTCGATTATCACGGTTATTTTGATCTGTTTTATCTTACCTTCCATTATTCATTCTCAGAATTTTAAATTTTATCCTGGTGTAACCTATGATGCTAAAATTCCTACCCTGAAACAGGTGGTTGGGCACGATTGGGGTGAACGCATCACTTCCTACAGCGAGATGGAGCGCTACATTCACACACTTGCTGAGGCCACCAATCGAATCAGGGTGGTTGAGTACGGGGAAACCTGGGAGGGACGCAAACTTTATTACTTGATTATAGCTTCCGAAGAAAACATGAACCGGCTTTCCGAAATCAAAGCCGGGATGCAAAAACTGGCTGATCCTCGTAAAATCACACCAGCCGAGGCTGATAATTTAATCAATACATTGCCTGCCATCGTCTGGTTGGCTTATGGGGTGCATGGTAATGAAATTTCTTCCCCCGATGCCGGGCTGCTTGCCGCTTATCATCTGGTGGCAGCTCAAAATGATAGTCTTGCCAATTTGGCCCGACAAAATTGTGTGGTAATCATCGATCCTCTGCAGAATCCGGATGGACGGGATCGGTTTGTAAACTACTATCGCCAGACCCGGGGGCGCTGGCCCGATCCAGACCAACAGGCGGCTGAACATAATGAGGCCTGGCCTGGCGGTCGAACCAATCATTATTTATTTGATATGAATCGGGACTGGTTTGTACAAACGCAGCGAGAAACCCGGGGTCGGGTTAAAGCTTTTCTGAAGTGGTATCCCCAGGTTTTCGTGGATTTACATGAAATGGGTTCCAATTCCACTTATTATTTCGCGCCCCCGGCAGATCCAAAAAATCCAGAAATTAACGAGGCCCAGGTCAAATGGCTTCGTAAATTTGGCCGAAACAATGCACGCTGGTTTGATCGCCTGCAATTTGATTATTTCACCCACGAGGTCTTTGATTCTTTTTACCCCGGGTATGGTGAAGAATGGCCCATGTTACAGGGTTCCATTGGCATGACCTATGAACAGGCTTCCACCCGGGGTCTGGTGGTGAAGCGGAATGATGAAACCACCTTGAAGTATCGAGATGCCGTGCAGCATCACTTCATCTCTTCTCTCTCAACCATTCAGATGACTGCTCACCACAGTAAAGAATTGCTGCGTTATTTTTATGAGTATCGGAAAAATGCCATGGAAGAGGGGCGACGTGGAAAAGTCAAAGAATACATAATTGCCCCCGGTTCAGATCCGGGTCGAGCAAATAAATTAGTCACCATTCTTATGAATCAGGGTATTGAAGTGAAAATGGCCGAGGCCTCCTTTTCCAATCCTAAAGTTAGAGATTACTACACGGGAAAAATTCAGGCCAAACGATTTCCGGAAGGAACTTTTGTGGTTTCCACGGCACAACCGACCAAACATCTCATCAACAATCTGCTGGCCCGGGATCTCCCCATGGATAAAGCTTTCATAAAAGAACAAATCCGACGTTACAAGAAACGCCTGCCCGATGAGATTTATGACATCACCGGCTGGTCATTGCCTTTGTTGTTTGATGTGGAATGTTACATGGCAGAGACCTCTTCCCGGGGTCAATTTAAAGTTTTGACAGAGCCTCCGGTGATCCAGGGTAAAATTCATGGAGATAAAGCACGATTAGCTTATCTCATCCCCTGGGGTACGCAGGCAGCCGCACGGGCTTTAGCACAAATATTCCGCCAGAACATTCAGGTGTTTTGCGCAGACAAATCTTTTAAATTGAACAGTGTGAATTTTCCTGCCGGTTCTTTAATCATTAAAGTTAAAAACAATCCGGAGGATTTACACAAGAGATTAGAAAAAATTGCTCAGCAAACAGGAGTTGATATTTACACTACCAACACCGGGTGGGTAGAAGAAGGCATTCATTTAGGAAGTGGAGAAGTCAAACATTTAAAGAAACCTCGCGTGGCTATGGCCTATCAGATTCCAACGCATCCTTATTCGGTAGGGTGGACCCGTTATCTGCTGGAACAGGCTTATGGGTATCCGGTGACCATCATTAACACCCGGCAATTGCCTCGTTTCGACCTCAGCAAATACAATGTGCTTATTTTACCCAATAGTACCGGATTTTATGGAAATTACGATCGCATACTGGGGGAAAAGGGTGCCAAGAAGCTAAAAACCTGGATTGAACAGGGGGGTACCTTAATTACTTTTGGCGAAGCCACCCGCTGGCTCACCACAAAAAAGGTCGGGATTTTAGCTACCAAACGTGAATTACGAGGGGGCAAGCTGGAAAAAGAGGAAAAGCCCAAAGAGAAAAAACCTGACAAAGAGCCGCCGGCCACCATGCCCGGAGTGATTGCTCGGATCACCCTGGACACCGAATTCTGGCCCGCTTTTGGCTATGATGGAGATGTCAATGTGATTGTCACCAGCCGTAACATATTCCGACCGCTCAAACTGGACAAGGGGCGCAACATTGGCCTTTACATGCCTGAGGATCAATTGATTCTCAGCGGCTTTGCCTGGGAGGACAATAAAAAGCAACTTGCCCAGAAGGCGTATCTTATGTATCAGCCACGGGGTCGGGGGCATGTACTGGCCTTTGCCGAAGACCCCAACTTCCGTGCTTTCTGCGATGGGTTAAATATTTTATTTATGAATGGTGTCTTTTTTGGGCCGGGGCATTAAATACCATAATCGTGTTTAAAGTGGTAACATCATAGGTGAGCAATGGCTGTGGAGCCTAAAATTTTTTCTTGACTTTTTTACATTTTTCTGTTAAGTTCGATGACGTCTCCGGTGAGGGGGGATTAGAGCAAGTAATGGATGTCCGCAAGAAGTCAGCCCTATAATACCCTGAACTTACGGAAGGGAGGAAACGATGAGCAATTCTGATTTTAAACCTTTTGTTCCAGCCGAAACGGAATTAAAAGAATTCACCTTTAAAGCTGTGTTTTTAGGCGTTATCATGGCGATCATTTTGGGTGCCGCCAATGCCTATCTGGGCATGAAAGCTGGTTTAACTGTGGCCGCTACATTTCCAGCAGCCGTGGTAGCCATGGCGGCTTTGCGGCCATTTAAAGGTACCGTTCTGGAAGAAAATATTGCTCGTACCACGGCGTCAGTTGGTGAGGCTCTGGTTGCAGGCGCCATATTCACTATTCCAGCCTTTGTTATCAGCGGGGTCTGGGATTCGCTTTTTACACTGGAGCATCTGGTCGAGGGCGCAATCATCATGTTAATAGGCGGTTCGCTGGGTGTACTTTTCATTGTGCTTTTGCGTCGTACCATGGTGGAAGAAGCCCAGCTACCGTTCCCGGAGAGCGTGGCAGCAGCGGAGATTGTAAAAGCGGGACAGGGCGGAGTTACCGGGGCCGGTTATGTCTTTGGTGGTATGGGTCTGGCAGGTTTAATCGAGTTTTTCAAAAACAGCAACGGCATCCATTTAGTTCAGGATACTGTTAGCAAATTTTTCCAGTTTGCTCAATCTAAGATCCAAATTTTAGGCACCTCCGTAGGCTTTAGTGGGGGCATCAATCTGGAAAGTCCTTCAGCTTCTCCAGCCTTACTGGGGGTGGGTTACATTGTAAACATAAGGATTGCAGCCGTACTTTTTGCTGGAGCTCTAATGGGGCACTGGCTTCTTGTTCCTCTGGCGGTGTTTTTAAACCCAGGTCTGCAGGAACTGGCCAGGGCCGGACATGCCTGGGAAGAAATCAGCAGTGAAGTCTGGTTACGACAGATACGTCCTCTGGCCGTTGGAACCATGATCGTTGCGGCTTTTT
>CAZMEG010000258.1:0-5624 GCA_964565205.1 uncultured Cytophagia bacterium | reverse complement strand
AAACCCTCTGAGGGTTTACTTGGCTTTTTAATATTATTAATGGGTTATAGAGAGGAGGGGAATATGTCAAAAGGCAGTTTTGTAAGTTCAATATTATTAAAAGAATTAAAGGATATGTGGATGAAGCGACTCAAGTTTTTGTTCGTTTGTCTTTTCTTTTTTAGCGTTAAAGCGTTACCTGTCTATCTTCAAAAGACTGAGGGTAAAACTCTCGTGTTCACCAAGGTTCGCGTCTTTGATGGAAAGCAGATACTGGACGCCAATACAGTGGTGGTGCAAAATGGTAAAATTTTGTCCATAGGTAAAGATTTAAAAGCACCTGAAAATGCCCAGATTATTGATGGAAACGGGTATACGCTTTTACCAGGCTTCATTGACTCTCATACTCATGTATTTGGTTCCGCACTGAAAGATGCTTTGATATTTGGTGTCACTACTGAATTAGATATGTTCATGGATGTTCGGCAGATGGCACAGATTAAAAACCAACAAAAACAAGGTGGTACCATGGATCAGGCGGATCTATTTTCAGCCGGGACCCTGGTCACAGCTCCGGGTGGACACGGCACAGAGTATGGTTTGAAAATACCCACCATTACCTCGCCTGACCAGGCTCAGGATTTTGTGGATGCCCGGATAGCTGAAGGCTCTGATTATATTAAAATTGTCTATGATGATGGACAGGCTTACGGACTGAATTTTCCCACGATCGACAAAGCCACGCTGAAAGCGGTCATTAAGGCTGCTCATAAGCGCAATAAACTGGCAGTAGTTCATATAGGCTCATATCAGGGTGCCCGTGATGCCATCGAAGCCGGTGCGGATGGTCTGGCACATCTTTTCACCGATCGTCCCCCGGATGCAGATTTTGGAAAATTTGTGGCCCAGCATGGAGCTTTTGTTATCCCCACTTTAACCGTCCTGCAAAGTGTCCTCGGCATTAAAACCGGAGCCCCCCTGTTAGAAGACTCTGAACTCCTGCCTTATATTTCCCTCAACAATCGTGGCAATTTAAAACGGGCTATTTTACAAAACCCGAAGCCCGAAACTTACCAGAAAGTTGTAGTGGCCACCATTAAACAGTTGAAAGAAGCAGGGGTAACCATTCTTGCCGGTACCGATGCCCCAAACCCTGGTACGGCTCACGGTGTAAGCCTGCACAGGGAACTGGAACTTCTGGTGCAAGCGGGACTATCGCCACAAGAAGCTCTGGCTGCAGCCACTTCACTACCGGCGGAGAAGTTTCATTTACAGGATCGTGGTCGCATAGCCCCAGGATTAAGAGCTGATCTGGTGCTTGTGGAAGGGGATCCCACGGTGGATATTAAAGCCACCCGGAATATCCGTGGTGTATGGAAATCAGGTGTTCCTGTAGATCGAGAATCTTATCGTAAAACCATTGCCAATGAAATAGCGAAAATTGAGAAATTGCGCAAAGCGCCTCCACCAACTGGATCATCTTCAGGTTGGGTGAGTCACTTTGATGGAGGCAATCTCAAAAGCTACTTTGGCTCAGGCTGGATGATCTCCACCGATGCTATCATGGGTGGGAAATCGCTGGCTGAAATGAAAGTGGTTAAGGGTGGAGCTGCGAGTACCTCACATTCGCTTTTGATTACAGGTGAGATTAAATCGGGCTTATCTTTTGCATGGGCCGGTGCCATGTTTTATCCTGGCCCACAACCCATGCAACCGGCCAATCTTTCTTCCAAGAAAACCATTCAGTTCTGGACCCGGGGGGATGGCAAAACCTATCGGATCATGCTATTTGCCCAGAGCCTGGGCATGATGCCAGCCATACAAACGTTTGTTGCAGGAAAATCCTGGAAAAAATATTCATTTGACTTAAAACAATTCAATGGCATAGACGGTCACGATATTACGGGTGTGTTATTTTGTGGTGGCCCCCGACCCGGTAAATTTTCGTTTCAAATTGATGAAGTGAAATTTGAATAAGGAAACATAATGCTACGCTTTTTACTTATATTTATCATAACTTTGATTGGATTGGTGGTTCTGGTATTTTTTGTGGGGTCCCTTATTCCAAAAAAGCATTTGGCAACTCGCAGCGCAGTCTTTCATCAACCCAGAAATGTCATCTGGGATATTATTACTGACTTTGAAAAGGCGCCTGCCTGGCGTTCCGGAGTTAAAAGTGTGGAAAAAGCCCCGCCCCAAAATAATCATCCGGTCTGGGTGGAAATAAGCAATTTTGGACGCTTACCCCTGGAGGTCACCGAAAAAGATTCGCTTCACAAAATGGTGCTAACCATTGCTGATAAAGGATTACCTTTCGGTGGTAAATGGACTTATGAATTAACCTCTCTGGATTCCACAAACACCAGATTAACCATTACTGAAAATGGTGAAATATATAATCCATTTTTTCGTTTTATGGCACGATTCCTTTTTGGCTATCATAAAACTCTGGAAACTTATTTAAAAGACCTGGGCAAAAAATTAGGAGAAGAAGTCATCTTTACGAATTAATAAAACAAAAAGTAATGCCTTTTACCGAACCCACAACTATGTTAACTGATTATTTATTGGCTTTGTTGTGTTTGTTTCTGGCTGGCAAACTATGGAAAGTGGGACAAAAGCAAAGGCAGCAATCCATCATTTTGTGGACGGTGGCTTTTGTAACTACTGCCATAGCGGCCATTGCCGGAGGTACCACTCATGGCTTCAGCCTTCAATTGTCCTCTACCCTGGAAAATTTACTCTGGAAATTAACCGTTTATAGCATCGGGTTTACCAGTTTTTTCATGTTCACCGGAACCGTTTATGCCTCAGTATCCGGGAAAGTCCAGGGCTGGTTGACGGGTCTGGCCATTTTAATTCTGGTAATCTACTCAGTCTGGATGCTTACTCATGATGATTTTCTTTATGTGATACTTGATTATTTACCTGCCATGTTCGGGATTATCATTTTACAGAGCATAGCCTGTAAATACCAAAAGGCAGCCAGTGCTCCATGGATCATTGGAGCGGTTCTGGTTTCGTTTGTAGGCGCCGGCATCCAGCAGAGTGAGTTAAATTTACATAAATATTTTAATCACAACGACCTGTATCATGTCATTCAAATGATAGCCATCTGGCTTTTTTATCGTGGCGTGCTATTAATGCGCGACCGAGAATGATTACACCAGGATAATTGTCCCTTTGGGTGGATGAATGATTTGGTAAAACTAAAATAAAGAGGTGAAGTAATGAAGATAGATCATAAGGAAAATTTTAAAATTGCTGCTTTGTGTGGGAGTTTACGCACCAAAAGCTATACCCGCATGGCAATAAATATTGCTTTACTGGGTGCGGCTGAACTGGGTGCACAAACTCAACTTATAGATTTAAGAGATTATAAATTAATTTTCTGCGACGGTAAAGAAGACGAAAGTCATTATCCATCGGATGTTTTTAGATTACGTAAAGATGTAAAATCTGCAGCGGGAATCATTTTGGGGACACCCGAATATCACGGTAGTTTCAGCGGGGTTTTGAAAAATGCGCTGGACTTGATGGGATTTGAAGAGTTTGAAGGTAAAATGATCGGACTGGTGGGAGTTTCTGGGGGTAAAATGGGCGCCCTCAATGCGCTGAGTGGTTTGCGAAATATCGGCCGAGCCTTACATGCCTGGGTGATTCCAGAACAGGTAGCCATTCCTGAGGCATGGAAAGTTTTTGATGATGAGGGTAATATCCTTGAGGAAAGTTTAAAAGAGCGTCTTCTGACAGTAGGTCGGCAGGTGGCACGTTTTGCTTATTTACATTCCTCAGAAAAGGCCCTGGAATTTCTTCGGCTCTGGGAATCTGCACCTGAAAATCCAGGGGGTGGAAATCAGGATGCAGGGCTTCCCAAAATTCAGTGACTTTGAAAAATTAATGCTGGAGAATATGCTTCACATTTTTAACTTGGAAACTTCATGAACCGAAAAGGGTGTGAAGATGCACGAAGAAAAATATGAGTAAAGAGCTTATCCAAAAATAAATATTAAAGGCGCAACCAAAATTTGGAGGATGATTCATGAGATTCAGATTTAGATTAATATGTTGGAGTCTGTTACTATCCGCAGTTATTTATGCACAAAATAGCAAACCCTACACAGACATTGCTCAAAAAATCATTCGAACAGCCCTGCAACAGAGAAATGCCTATACCATGCTCCACCGGCTTACCAAAGAGGTCGGACCGAGGCTCAGTGGTTCCCCTCACGCTGCCGCTGCCGTGGAATGGGCCCGACAGACTATGGAACAGTTGGGTTTGCAAAACATTCAGTTACAGAAAGTGATGGTGCCGCACTGGGTGCGTGGCAATGTAGAAGAAGCCTCGATCATTAATTCTTCTATCGTTGGTACGGTACCTCTTACAGTGTGTGCTCTGGGGGGAAGTGTGGGTACACCCGAGCTGGGTGTAGTAGGGGAAGTTATTGAAGTCCATAATTTTGATGAAGTACAATCCCTGGGTGAAACAGCACGGGGGAAAATCATTTTTTACAATCGCCCACTGGACCCCACTCTTATGAATACGTTTCAAGCTTACGGGGGTGCCGTGGAGCAAAGAACTCGTGGAGCTATTGAAGCAGCAAAGGTGGGGGCGGTGGCGGTTCTGGTACGCTCCATGACCACTCGCCTGGACGATGTGCCCCATACCGGTGCCATGCGCTATGCTAAGGATGTTGCTAAAATACCGGCTGCGGCTATTAGTACTGAAGATGCCAATTTTCTCAGTCAGTTGCTCAAGCGTGAAAAGAACGTACAGGTGCGATTAACTCTGAGCTGTAAAACTTTACCAGAGGTGCCGTCGGCCAATGTAATAGGAGAAATCCCTGGTTCAGAAAAGCCCGATGAAGTCATCCTGCTGGGGGCACATCTGGATAGCTGGGACAAAGGAGAAGGTGCCCATGACGATGGGGCGGGCTGCGTGCAGGTTCTGGAAGCCCTGCGGCTGATTAAAGAACTTGATTTACACCCCAAACGGACAATTCGGGTGGTTCTATTTATGAATGAAGAAAATGGTTTACGAGGAGCTCAAAAATACGCTGAAATGGTCAAGCAAAATGGTCCCAAGCATATCGTAGCCATTGAAAGCGATCGAGGAGGATTCGCCCCGCGGGGGTTTTCCATTCGGGCCAAAGGTAAGGATTTTGAAAGACTGGCCCGCTGGTCTTATCTCTTCGAAAGCATGGATGCCAGTAAATTTACCCCCGGGTTTGGTGGGGCCGATATTTCTCGTTTAGCCCCAACGGGTACAATAAATATTGGACTCATGGTGGATTCCCATCGCTATTTTGATTATCACCATTCGGATAATGATACTTTTGACAAAGTTAACGAACGCGAACTGGAACTGGGAGCGGCGGCCATGGCCATTTTAAGTTATGTCCTGGCTATGGAAGGTATTTGATGGAATTATTCTATTACACCCAAAAACTTTGCTTTTTTAGCAAAATTACTTTATTACATATTAAAATTTTAATGCGAGTCTGGTTGAAACTATTTAGTGCTAAAATTATTGCCTCTCCTTACCATCTTCGCGTCTTTGCGTCTTTGTGTGAGTTTTCATTTAAAATTTTTTTGCCATTAATCGTTTTGCCTTTTTGGTTGCGGCTCCGCCGCCTTAGGAATTA
>CAZMEG010000257.1:0-5640 GCA_964565205.1 uncultured Cytophagia bacterium | reverse complement strand
GAAACAACCTTGTTCATGCGTTTTATTCTGCGGTTTGTGGAGGCCACACCGAAGATAATGAGAACGTCTGGTTTATGAAAGCACTTCCCTATCTGCGGGGCAGACTGGACGTGGGTAAGCCTATTCGGTTGCGGCTCAGTACAGCCTTACAAAATGAAAATAGTTTGAAAAAATGGATCGATGCCAAACCCAATGTTTTTTGTAATACGCTAAAAGAAAACATTCCCGATTATTTACTCTACAGTCAAAAATATTTTCGCTGGAAATTTGAGATTGATCGTGGGGAGTTACAAAAAATCATTGAAGAGAAAACTGGTGAGTCTTTCGGTGACTTAATTGACATTATTCCTAAAAGAAGAGGGGTATCGGGTCGATTAATTGAAATAGAGGTGATAGGAAGTAAAAAGAAATTTACGATTACAGGTGAGTTAAATATTCGTCAATCTCTTTCAAAAACAACGCTTTACAGCGCCTGTTTTTATGTTGAAAAAAAGGGAAAACATGGAGGGTTACCAGAAAAATTTATCTTTAAAGGAGCAGGCTGGGGCCATGGCGTGGGGATGTGTCAGGTAGGCGCGGCTGTCATGGCAAGACTTGGCTACAAATTTGATCGCATTTTAAAACATTATTACAAAGGCATAACTCTTGAACGAGTGTATTAAGTTTTATTTTGTCTGAACTGTTTCATTCTGAAATTTTTATTTTGTTATATTCAGCAGTTGAAAACGATTGAATGTAAATAATCAAACAAAATGTTAAGAAAGGCGATAAAATTCAAAAGATTTTACTTGACAGATTTAAATTTATTCTTTATAATAGTACAATCAAAAATTGGGAAGAGCAATGATTAAATTGTTCATATTTTCCCAAATTATTCTGGAGAAGCAATTATGTTAATAGCAGTAAGAGTTGATCGGGTCACGTTAGATACACAAACCAACCGGTTTGTGGTTATCCTTAAAGATGATGTTAATGGTCGCTGGTTACCTATTGTGGTTGGAAATACGGAAGCTCAGGCCATAGCCCTCCAACTCGAGAATATCACCCCACCACGTCCTTTAACCCATGATCTTATTAAAAATTTACTCGACTCTTTAGAAGCCAAGGTGGCACGCGTGGTGGTAAATGATTTACGGGAAAACACCTATTATGCTCTGATCAGTTTGAAATTAAATGGCAATCAAAGAGAAATTGACGCCCGGCCCAGTGATGCCATTGCCCTGGCGCTTCGTATGCAGGCCCCAATTTTTGTGGCTGAAGAAGTAATGAAGAAGGCTTCGGTGTATGAAAAGGAACCCATCCACCAAGATATCCCCACGCCAGAATTAGACGACCTGGAAAAACTGGAACTGGAGATGCAAAAGGCCATTAATGATGAACGTTACGAAGATGCCGCACGGATCCGAGATGAAATAAAAAAATTAAAAAAGAAGCGTAAACAGGAAGATTGAACAAATCGTTAGAAATCAAAATAACAGCAAAGTTGCAGGCGTGGCTTTAAAAAGCTGACGCCTTTTTTGTTTTTAAACCCACCATAAACAAAATCCAAAATTCGCGAGAGGTCATATGAAATTAGCGCTACTTGACTGGGTAATCATTGCAGGATATATGGTATTCGCCATTGCGGTTGGAATATATTTTTCTAAACAGGCCAGTAAAAATATCGGGGAATTTTTTATCTCAGGAAGAAATCTACCCTGGTGGATTGCCGGCACCTCCATGGTGGCTACGACTTTTGCAGCGGATACCCCTTTGTTTGTTTCGGGTGTAATTGCCAAGGAAGGCATCGCTGGTAACTGGCTATGGTGGAATTTAGCGGCTACCCATGTTATGGCCACCTTTTTCTTTGCACGTCTGTGGCGAAGGGCCGGAATTATTACCGATGTGGAATTGCTCAATATTCGATATTCTGGAAAACCGGCTCGAATTTTACGGGGCTTCAGAGCTCTCTGGGAAGGCATACTACTCAATTGCATAGTGATGGGCTGGGTGATGCTTGCCATGGTCAAGATTATCGGGGTTCTGGTGGATTGGCCCAAATGGTTTACTCTGGGTGTTTTACTGGCCATTGCTTTTTCCTACTCGGTTCTTTCGGGCTTCTGGGGCGTGGTGATGACTGATATGCTGCAATTTGTTATTGCCATGTTCGGTTCCATTTTATTAGCTATTTTTGTTGTGGTAAAAAATGGGGGAATAATAAATATAAAAAACCAGCTCTACACCATTTATGCTGACAAAACCGATCACATTTTAAGTTTTGTGCCACAGGTGGGTTCCGAATTTTTACCACTTACTACATTTATAGCTTTTATCACAGTCAATTGGTGGGCAACCAAAGCCGCCGATGGAGGAGGATATATTGCCCAGCGCATGTTTTCTGCTAAAGACGAAAAACATTCTTTTCTGGCAACATTATGGTATACCATAGCTCACTATTGTCTGAGACCCTGGCCCTGGATCGTGGTCGGGCTGGTAGCTCTGGTAGTCTACCCTAATTTGCCGGATCCAGAATCGGGCTATCCTCGAATGGTGGTGGAATATTTACCTTCGGGTCTTCTGGGTCTTATGATTGCCTCCTTTTTGGCCGCTTTCATGTCCACCATCGATACCCAGGTGAACTGGGGGACCTCTCTTCTGGTAAACGATTTTTACAAAGCCTTTCTAAAACCTGATAAGGATGACCGGCATTATGTATTGATGTCACGTTTAATGACATTTGGTCTATTGTGTCTGGGCATTTTAACGGCTGCACTTATGCAAACCATCAAAGGTGCCTGGGAACTGTTTTATGGTATGTCTGCAGGAATCGGAGGGGTGTACATAGCACGCTGGTTCTGGTGGCGCATAAATGCCTGGTCCGAGATCACAGCCTGGGTAGCTTCCGCCTTAATTTATTCGATTCTTTATTTTGTCCATCAGGTACACCCCACTCCATTTTATGCAATTTACGGGTGGCGATTAATAATTGTAACAACATTCTCCACAATTTGCTGGTTAGGGGCCACTTTTATGACGCGTCCCGTAGATACGAATCAACTCATAGCGTTTTATAAACGTGTTCGACCGGGTTCGCCCTTCTGGAAGCCTATTAAAGAAAAAATTCCAGAAATCACGACGGAAAAGTTTGGCTGGTGGGATATTTTTGATTGGATAGCCGGGATAATACTGATTTATGCCCTGTTGTTTGGCATTGGTAAAATTATATTAGCCTCTTATTTGACAGGAAGCATTTACTTATTTATTGCATTGCTGGCAGGAGGGTTTATTTATTGGAATTTAACGAAACGTGGATGGAAAATAATAGTTAAATAAATGGATTTTTGAATAGAATTACGTCTATAATAAAAATTATTGAAAGTAGTAAATAAGATGAATAAGCAAATATTAGAGAATAAACTGGAAAAAATTTTTTTAGAAAACCCTTATAAAAGGTTTAAAGCAAAAGAGCTGGCCAGAAAACTGGAAGTTCCCAAGAGTCAGTATGTAGAATTTCGAAATTTCCTGAAGAAGCTGGCCCGGCAGGGGAAAATAGCCAAATATAAACGCAATCAATATGGCACCATCAAACATGCTCCGATGGTCGAGGGGGAATTGCATGTCAAAACGCAGGGATATGGATTTTTGATTACCGAGGATGGTCAGCAAGATGTTTTTATAAGTCAGAAAAATATGGGTACCGCCCTGGATCGAGATATTGTTCGTGTTCAATTATTTGCCCAACCCAAAGGTAGAAGTCCGGAGGGGCGGGTTGTGGAAGTATTGCATCGAGCCAGAAAAAATATTGTGGGTACGTACAAAAAATCTCGACGCTACGGTTTTGTGGTACCGGATGACCTGAAAATTTCCCGCGACATTTATATTCACGATTCGGATAATTTGAATGCAAAATCCGGGCAAAAGGTAGTGGTACGGATTGAATCCTGGGAAGATGAGCGCTTGAATCCAGAAGGCAAGATCGTGGAAATATTGGGATATCCTGATGAGCCAGGCGTGGATGTAATATCGGTGGCAAAATCTTTTGATTTGCCAACCAGCTTTCCAAAACACGTAGAAAAAGAGGCGGAAAAACTTTCGGAGGAGATACCTGAAGAAGAAATCGCCCGTCGTTTAGATTTACGCGAGGAGATTTGCTTTACCATCGACCCTGAAGATGCCAGGGATTATGATGATGCTGTTTCCATCCGAAAACTGGACAACGGTCATTATGAACTGGGGGTTCACATTGCGGATGTGAGCTATTTTGTTAAAGAAAAAGGGGCTATCGATCGCGAAGCCCTTAAGCGCGGCACGTCTGTTTATTTAGTAGATCGAGTGGTGCCCATGTTGCCGGAAAAACTTAGCAATCAGATCTGCAGTTTACGTCCAGAAGAAGATCGCCTGACTTTCAGTTGTATTATGGAAGTGGATTCCAGGGGAAAAGTAGTCAAATACAAAATTGCCGAATCCATCATTCGAAGCAAGCGACGGTATACTTATGAAGAAGTCCAGGAAATTATCGAAGGGAAAAAATCTGACGAATTTGCCGAGTACCTGAATACCATGTACGAATTGAGCCAGATACTAATTAAACGGCGCGAACGTTTGGGCAGCCTGGATTTTGATATTCCGGAAGTAAAAGTAAAGCTGGATGAGCAGGGGAATCCGCTGGAATTAATCAAACGGGTACGCCTGGACAGTCATCGATTAATCGAAGAATTTATGCTGCTGGCGAATCAGACCGTAACGGAACATGTAGCCGTACACATGGCTAAACAGGGGCGAGTACCACCTTTTATTTACCGAATCCACGAAGAACCTGACCCCTTGAAAATCGAAGAATTTATAAGGTTTGTCAAAGCCCTGGGCTACCCCATGGATCCCAATAAGCCCATTTCTGGAAAATTACTTAACCAGCTCCTTGACAGGATACGTGGTACCCCTGAGGAAGTTATTATTGAAGACCTTATGTTACGTTCGTTGATGAAAGCAAAATATTCCGTGGAAAATGTGGGCCACTTCGGCCTGGCATTTAAATATTACACGCACTTCACTTCGCCTATCCGACGTTATCCCGATCTGGCGGTTCATCGGTTATTGAAAGAATATCAAAATGGTTTTGACTATGAGAAAGCAAAAACTAAATTGAACCGACTGGAAAAGATTGCCAAAATTGCTTCCGAGCGTGAGGTTGTAGCTCTGGAGGCAGAACGAGAATCCATTAAGATGAAACAGGTAGAGTACATGCATCGTCATTTAGGTGATGTGTTTGAGGGTGTGGTTTCCGGGGTGGTGCCGTTTGGAATTTTTGTCGAGCTTACAGATTTGCTGGTTGAAGGACTCGTCCATATTTCTGACCTTGAGGGAGATTATTATATTTACGATGAAAAAAATTATCGACTCATCGGTCAGCATACTCAAAAAACCTATCGTTTAGGGGATCGCGTTCAGGTCCAGGTGGTACGTGTAGATACCGATGAACGTGTCATAGATTTTGTTCTCGCATGAATAATTAGTTGAGTGTCCATATAATTCGAAACAACTTTACCCATCCTTACGTAACCTGTACTAACTGATAAATTGAGTTATAACAGGAGATCCCCCATTATGTTGAAGAAAAATAAAAATTTTGATCCATTTGGCCTGTCTAATTCAATTAAATAC
>CAZMEG010000256.1:0-5653 GCA_964565205.1 uncultured Cytophagia bacterium | reverse complement strand
ACTCACCCCCTAAATCCCCCTCTCTTGGCTCAAGAGAGGGGGACTTTAATTCAATTCTCCAGCATTAATCCTTCTATGCTCATTAACAAAAATTTATCTCATGTCAAATCAAGTTCAAAATCCAGTGATCAGAATAAAAGGAGTCTGAGGAAGAATTACAAAATTAAGTATTAAAATATTATCTAATTTCTCCTTCCAAAAACATAAGGCATAATGACATAATAATATTTTTGGTTGCGGCCAGTTGCTACACTACAATTATTCAACTTAACACCCTTTGGCGTACTGTCAAATTTTCAACCAAATCTTCATCAACACCAACACCTATACCAGGCTTATTCACAGGCACAGCAATATATCCAGCCTTATCCATTTGCCATTCGGGACTCACAATATCTTTTTCCCAGTAACGGTTGCTGGGAGAAATATCGCCAGGATAAACAAAATTGGGCAAGGAAGCTAATGCTACATTATAGGCTCGACCAATTCCACTCTCCAGCATCCCCCCACACCAGACAGGGATTTTATGCGCTGCACAAAAATTATGAATGGCAATGGAAGCAGAAAAACCTCCTACCCTCCCGGGTTTAATGTTTATAATTTTACCACTGCCCAGTTTAAACATGTCCTGGGCCCGTTCCACACTTGTTATGGATTCATCCAGACAGATGGGGGTCTTGATTTGTCTCTGTAATTCGGCATGACGTACCAGATCATCCCAGGCAAGCGGTTGTTCGATCATCATCAAATTAAATTCATCCAGTGCTTTTAAGACTTGCACATCTTCCAGGGTATAAGCATTGTTGGCATCAACCATTAAAGGGGCATCTGAACCAAGACTTTCTCGAACGAATTTGATATATTTCAGGTCAGCACCCGGTTTGATTTTAACTTTGATTTTTCGGTATCCCTGAGCCAGGGCCATTTTTACCTTTTCCAGCAGAATCTCCGGGCTTTTTTGTAGGCCAATTGAAATACCGACCGGAATTTTCTTTCGATTACCCCCTAAAAGCTTAGCCAGGGATACACCCTGTTTATGGGCGGCTAATCCCCACACACCCATTTCAACCGCAGCTTTGGCCATAAGATGGCCTCGAAAATCCTTTTGCAACTGGAGAAATATTTCTTCAGGCCCCTTAAACACCCTGCCAAGCACACGGGGAGCAATCCATTGAGAAATAGCCAGCCAGGCCGTATCGATGGTCTCCGGCGAATAATTAGGGAATTCACCGGCCACGCATTCTGACCAGGCTTCATATCCATCCACATCCTGCAGTTTAAGAAGTAATATGCGTCGATTTTCAACTTTTCCTGATGAAATAACAAACGGTTCTTTAAGCGGTAATCTGATTTCTTTTAAAATGATAGATTGAATCCGAATCATGCTTTGCTCTAAATCCTCAAAAATTTGGTGAACTTGACAATGAATTCGCGATTTCGGGCCGGAAGTCCATCCCAGATACGTTCTCCTTCACGTCCACGTATTTCATTAAACACAACAAATAAATCACTTCCGGGGGAATGAATGAAATTGAGACGCACGTTTGAATTAAACTCGTTGGATTCACTATTGTATTGAATCAGTGTGTTTAAAAATAGATGAGTCGTAAAGGCCAGATTAAAGCGAAATTCAACCAGGTCGGTGGTTAAATCACCCTGTGGTAAAGTAATTTGATTACGTTCATAACGCAGTCGTAGATTGAGATGCTTATTAAAATTAAATCCAAAGCTTCCACTTGAGTTTAATAAGTTGCCGGCATAAAATTCGCGCCAGCCCAGTCGAATTTCGCCAACCAGGCGCCGTTTCGCACTGCTTTCAAATCTAAAATTGACCGAGTTGGTTAAATAATCGCCCGTAGGTATCTGAATGTTTGGACGAAAATCAAAGGGTACGTCCAGGCGTTCAAAAGCTCTTTCATAGCGCAAATTAATTTCGTCGCCGCTGTTTAACATATTATTAAAAGTAATGGAATAGCTCCAATCCTGAAGTCGTCCGTTTTTATTGACTATATGCAATATCCGCTGACGAATATTGGTTCTCCTCAAAAAGGCACCATTGGGCTGGACACTAATACGAAAAGCAAAAATGGATCGATGAATATCGCGTCGGAGAACAAAGCCAATGCGAGGATCGAAATCATCATCAATAAATAAATGAGAAAGGAAAAATCCAAAATGATCGCTGGTGTAGTCGAGGGCGAGCTTCCAGGCGTCCTCTCCACCGCTTTTATCTGAGGTACGGGTCTGCGCAAAAAAAGACTGGAATTTCAAAGAATTATTCAACCAGATGTTTGCATCTACACCATAGGCCTGGTTGTGGGAACTGCCAAAATCGGCTCGATTGGTAAAGATAAAACCAATCCTGGAACGTTGAAATATATCGCGACTGACACGTGCCACGGTAAAATGAGTTTTTGGGAAACCGGCCTTCTCATCGGTCAGCATATCTATGAATCCCACATTGAAATTACTCACTTTACCGGTAATTCGGGCACCGCCTCTTATAGGGACAATGGTATTAAATCCTTCAATTCCAATCCTACGACTGAAAAACAGCAGAAGTGATGGAGGCCCAAAGAATCCGGCTTCACCGAATTGAAAGATGCTGGCACTTTCCAGAAAAAATTCACGCTTTTCTGGAAAAAATAGGGGGAAACGGGTTAAATTAATCTGCTGAACATCTGCCTCTACCTGGGCAAAATCAGTGTTTACGGTTAAGTCCATGGTGAGATTTGAAGCCAGGCTGTATTTAACATCCAATCCGGCGTCCAGTTTTTCGCCACCGGTGTGATGAGTAAACAATAGAGAATCTCGCCGTGTCTTACCAAGAGAGTAAGGTTTAACCTGCAGGTTAAAACCCTGCTCCAGATTTACAAGATTGGTTAAATCACCAGCCCGGGAAATTCGGAAGAATCCTCCATTATCTCGAGACCAGGAGGCCCAGTTCACCTGCTCATTTTTGCGCTTAATAATTCGAGTGAAATTAATTCCCCAGGTCTGATTCGACGCACGGCGAAATCGTAAATTCCAAAGTGGGATTTTAAACTCAGCCGACCAACCAAGATCATGAATTTTAGCCTTCACCTGCCACACTCCGTCCCAATCCAGGTTAGGCCGAAAAGCCCCATCCTCCACCTGCCCATCTTCTTCCACGCCGTTAGGATTGGTGGCAAAAAGAAAAGCGTTACGACGATCGTGATAGGTATCTAATAAAAAGCCAAACATATCATCATCTTTGACGCCGCTGTCACGCTGTAATTTTTGAGCCACGATTTTCTCCGGTTCTGAATCGAAGCATACCACTCCGATATATAAATTAGCCTCATCATAAAGCACACGCACTTCCGTCCGTTCGGTAGCAGGTTCCCCTTCGCGAGGCTGGTGCTGCCGAAAATCGGTGGCCACATCAGCCTGCTGCCAGACTTCTTCGCTCAACAGGCCATCTAATTGAATTTTCTGGGATATTTTGTAAGCTTTAATAACACGTGCAAGTTTATCAGAAGAAAAAAGTGAGGAGTGTAAAATGGTTATTGTTAATGCTGTTAAAAGTAAAATCCTTAGCTTCATTCACCTACAAAATTTTGTTCAAACATGGTCACACACTATTTAAGTGAGTTGGTTAAGAAACGGCTGGATTCTTTCAACAATTTCAAAATGCCTTCTACCATTACTGGCAATAAAACCACGTCGATTATATACGTCCTGTTTATTGTATTGAAGGGGTTCCCCCCAGAGATCAGTCATGATGCCACCGGCTTCCTGTAAAATTATGTCAGGAGCACAGGTGTCCCACTCTTTAGTTTTGGAATTGGGATGTAGATAAAGATCACTTTGGGCTTCAGCCAATAATCCTACTTTCAAGCCTACACTGCCCGAAGAAACTTCCTGCTGAATCCCCAGGGCTTCTTTCATGGCATCCACTAATTTGGCGCGATGAGAACGACTCACTACCAGGCGCATTTTAGTAATTTCTTCAACATCAGAAACTCGCAAGCGAGTCCGTTCATTGCCAATAGTAAGATAAGCCCCCTGATTTTTAACTGCCGAATAAAGTTTATTCGTCGTGGGTTGAAAAACCACCCCTAAAACAGGACGATGTTTTTCAACCAGACCGATCATTACCGAAAATTGCCCGATTTTATCAATAAATTCTCTGGTGCCATCCATTGGATCAACCAGCCAGACTCTTTCAAGTATCAAACGTTTGAAATCGTCTTTGGACTCCTCTGCTAGAATCCCATAATCGGGAAAATTTTTTTGCAATTGCGTGGTAATGAATTCGTTAGAGGCTTTGTCGGCCTGCGTAACCGGTTCATTTTGCTTTTTAGTATTGATCTCATAGTTACTTTCGTAGAAGCGCATCAATATTTTCCCGGCTTCACGAACCAGGTTTTCAGCGTATTTTAGTTCTTCTTTCCACATATTAATATAATAATTCAATTTTTGTTAAAATGCAAATTATTTAGGGAAAAGGTAATAAATCAGAGAGATGAGTGGTTAAAATCCTGATTAAAATTTGTCCAGGGTGGCCACCGCCCCTTTTTTAATATCTTGGCCATCTCTATCGGGTAAATCGATACGGATAATCTCAGAATTATTTTCCGAAAAAAGTGTCATCACCATACGAGTGCCATCGGGAGCGAAATTAGGTCGGCTTAAATCGCCTTCACATTGATAAATTTTATGTATTTTTTCAGAAGTTAAATAATAAACCCAGAGTTCACAAATGCCATTGTGTTTCTTTTGAAAGTAAAAGGCGGTTTTACCGGGGTTCAAACAAAAGCGCGGATAAGGATTTATCAATGAATCCTGAAGAAGAATTTTCTCCGTACGGTCAATTAAATTTATACAAACGATCTCCCAGCTACCTTCATGTTGCGGCAACCTGGAATTTTTCTGATCAAAAAATCTTAAAGTAATTAGAGTTTTATCGTTCAACCAGAGGAATTCAGGTTGCCAGGGAATATCGGTATAAGAGTGCCATATTTCTGTTGTAAAAATTTCCGTTTTAGAGGGATCGTCTTTTAAATAAAAAGAATAATATTCTTTTCCGTTCAAAGTATATTTTTTTGCCTGGATTTGCTTTTGTTTGTGTGGACAATATTCGAAAATAGATGGAGATGATTCAAAAGCATCAATTCCCAGTAAATAATAACCATTAACATAAGATGAAGATCTGGCCGATTCTACCAGAACTTTTTCTCCCTCCTGAAAATTTAAATACCACAATTCCCACCCGTCCGCAACGTTTGATTCCATGGCAACGGCATTAATCAATTTAAATTTGGGTTGCTTTTGTAAAAATAACAAACCAGAGGAATTGGGCAACACTTGATAATCAAGTACACCGGGAGCACTAACATAGTTAACATTTTTACCATCTTGATCTACTTTAATCAAGCGATAAGATGGTTGGGCAACATTATCGTTATTCAATGGATCATATTGTAAAAATATGATGCTGGTTCCTCCATCTACAAATGTTGGTTTCATTTCGAAATAATCTGGGGTTTTCGTTACATAAGTAACAACCGTTTTGTGGTTGCTACTATAAGGAGAGCCGGCAAATGCAAAGGAACCTATAAAAATGTAAAACAGAAGAATCCATAATTTTATCGGCTTCATCTTAGATATGGGCAATTTAATCATGGCA
>CAZMEG010000255.1:0-5660 GCA_964565205.1 uncultured Cytophagia bacterium | reverse complement strand
TGTAATTTTAGTAAAATTAAAGAGTTACAGAGTAGGAGGAAAACAGCGTAAAAGGTGGTTTTGTAAGTTCAATATTATTAATAAATTATGAGTTTTGTGAAACCTATGAAAGTAAATATTAAGGGTTTAAGAATTACTCAGGTTTGGTAATCTTGGATTACTGGAGTAATGGAAATGATGGAAAGTAAGAGATGGCTTTTAGTTTTAACTATTTTTTGTGTGGTAAAAATGACCCTGGCCGGCACTCTTACGGTAACACAGAGGGACAGTCTGTTTCTTGAAGCCCTGCGTATTTTACCGGAAGAAAAAATTCCAGTTCAATTTCGGAGTAAAATTCAACCGTCACCCATAAAGTGTGCTACCATTACACTCATGGATGTACGGCGCAACTTTAATCTTTTTACTCCTGAGCAACGAGGGCTTCTGCAAAAATTGCTGGAACGACCACAATTACCCCTGAGTTACGTCAGTCCCGATGGTCTTTTTAAAATTCATTACACCCTTGAGGGGAGCGATGCGGTTTCTCCTGAGGATCTGGATCAGAATGGAGTTCCAGACTATGTGGAAGAAGTGGCCAGAGCCTTTGAGCGATCACATCAAGTGGAGGTGATTGATCTTGGTTTTCGTCCACCCCCTGGGGACAATGGTAAAGATGGTCCCGAATTTGATGTGTACATTCAGAATCTGGGCAGTCAACTTTATGGCTATACCCAGGCTGAGGATCAAATAAATAGTACCCCGCGAGAGGATTTGTTTAGCTTCATTGTAATAGACAATGATTATGATGTACATTTTTCTCGCGGCCTTAATGGTGCCCGGGTCACGGCAGCCCATGAGTATTTTCATGCCATTCAATTTGGTTATCGCATATTCCAGGCTGAAGATGAAAAATTTTATTATGAACTCTCTTCCGTGTGGATGGAAGAGGTGGTGTTTGATGAGATCAACGATTATTATCAATATTTAAGAACCTTCTTCACCCGAACTGATGTACCGTTCAATCAATTTGATCGCTTCGGGCACTTTCTTGGTGAAGCCCTGTGGAATATTTTTTTGCAGAAAAAATTCAATCGTCTCTCAGCCGGGGCCGGGTTTGATTTGCTTCGCCGAACCTGGGAGATCATGGAAAACAATGTGCCGGTCATGCAGGCTATCGATCAATCTCTCATGGAAAAGGGGAGTCGCTTTGCCGATGAGTTTGTGGAATTTGCCTTCTGGAACTATTTTACCGGTTCCAGGGCTGATTCGGTCAATTTTTATGATGAAAGTCCGGCTTATCCGGAAGTTTTCATCAATCGCACCGTTGAATTTACCGCGGATACTACCCTGATTGATTCCAGCCGTTCGTTGACCTACAAATATTTTCGCTTCTTGCCCTTAATTTCTGATCAATTTTCCGTTACCGGGCAATTACTGGAACCCAACCGCTGGAAATTTGGCGCCCTGACGCGCTCGCCTGGATCAAATCCTGTCCTGCACACATTTAATATTCCTTCAGGGCAGAACCTTGGATTTGTACCGGGTTCGGCTGAAATCGTTATAATTCCGGTAAACATTTTTATTCCTGAAAACTCCAATGGTACGGCCAATACCGAATTCAGCCGCTTTCAACTAACCTTGCAACTGGGAGTACTGGAAAAGACCGAGCGGGGCATCTTTCAGATATTTCCAAATCCATTTATTGTGGGCCAGCACCGTCGCATCTTTTTTGTCTTTGTTCCTTCAGAGAAAACCGATCTCTCCGTTCACATCTTTTCTGCTGATGGACGTTTGATACGGGCGGTAAATTTTAGTGATGGGTCAGGAATGCTCACACGCTCCTCTTTTGTCTGGGATGGTCGAGATGACCATGGCGACCTGGTAGCTTCGGGTGTTTACCTGATTCAATTAAAGCAGGGCAACTTTGTAGATTTGAAGAAGTTTGTGGTGATCCGGAAGTAGTTTTCCATTGGTTGTGTTGGGCTTTGCGGTTTATGAATTTTGCAGGGTAGGCAATCAATTATTCGGATTGAGCAGCCTTAAATTTTGCAAGATTCTTTTCCAGTTCCTTTCTCAGAGGAGAATCGCTGATCAGTAATGAAATGGCTTTCTTTTCGAGTTGAATGGCTCTTTCTGTCTGCCCGGTTTGGAAGTATGCCAGTGCCAGGGTATCGAGAAAGTTTGGATCACTTTTATGGGACATTTCCACGGCCTTTTTTGCATAAGAAAGGGCCATTTCTGGGTTTCTAAGTGAAGGTGGTTCACAGGTAAGCAAATACCAGGCAAAATTGTTATAATCGATAGCTCGCGCGCCTGGCCTATCTACTAAAGATTTTTGCACTCTCATCATTTGTTTACTATATTTTCTGGCAGAATTTAGTTGGTCATTTTTATAACAAAGGGTGGCCAATTTGTACAAATTCCAGCCTAAATCGGCACGATCCTTCAGGTTTGATGGATCGTTCATGGCTAAATTTTCCCTGAGCCTTAATGATTTTTGATAATAATTCATGGCTTCTCGAAACCTGCCCAGGATTTCTAAAATGTCGCCCATGTGCTCATAGCTAAAGCACACAGAACGCTGGGCATTGGTGTTTTTAATATCATTTTTATATAAACGTTCGAAAATAGCGGTTGATTTTTGATAATTCAATAGAGCCTGTGTGGGTTCCTCAAAAGCTTTGTACATATTTGCCATTTTTTCATAAGCCACGGCTAAATCACGTTGAATGTCATAATGAAATGGCTTCTGCTCGGATAAATTTTTACGGATGTTCAGAGAATTTTGATAAAATTCAAAGGCTTTGCTAATTTGTGATGTCATTTCAAAAATAGTGCCGAGTCTTTCGTAGATAAGACCAAGGTATCTATGGGTAACAATATCCGTTGAATCCGAAGCATGTAACTTCCTCAAAATCGACCAGGCCTTCTGATAGTGGGATTTAGCGGTAACAGCATCGCCAGTATTTGGAAAATTGGGATTTCCCAGAATGTCCCCCAATTTGATATGACTGATGGCCACCAGTTGCTGATATTTAAGTTCTGCAGGTTGAGAGGTAGCCAGCCGTTGATAAATTTGTAAAGATTGTTTATTGCTTTTAATGGCGGAGGTCAGATCGCCAGACCATGACTGGACATCACTGAGCTTTTCATAGAAAACAGCCTGAGCTCTCATAGCCCCGGAATCTTCCGGATGATTAGCGATAACCTCTTCTGTCAGGGTAATGCCCTTATGATAGCTTTCGATGGCTCCCGAAAGGTCACCTAAATTGGCATTATTGGGATTTCCCTGAACATCACCAATTTTTTGATAAGCCCAGGCCAGTTCCAATTGTAGGGAAGGGTCATCTTTGGCTTCTTTTGCCAGGCTACTCAGATATTTGAGGGCCCTTTGTATCAGGAGTTTTCTGGCCGAAGTAGAGCCGGGTAAATCTTTAATGGTATCATAGATTTCAAAAATCAGGGTGTTAGCTAATTTGCGAATGTTGTTAAAATGCTGTTCAGCTCTTATTTGATTTTCTTTAGCGATTTTGGCCTGCCGGGCAGTGCTGACTATTCCGGCTAACAAAATGATTAAAATCAGCGATGCTGCAATCATGCCAAATTTATGTCTTTTTATGAACTTGAAACTACGGTATTTCAAAGTACTATGACGAGCCTCAACAGGTAGATTCATCAAATGTCGCCTGATATCTTCAGCCAACGCCTGGGCTGAATTATATCGCCTCTGGGATTCTTTGCGCAGGGCCATCAAGATAATGTTATCCAGATCACCCACCAGGCGACGTTTTAATTTCTCGGGCTGCCCTTCACGGATTCTGCTGACTATTTCTGGAGTCAGGGTTGTGGTACTGCCATCCAGATTCTGTACTTCTTCGACACGAGTAATGGCAACGCTGGGTTTTTCGGGCTCCTGTTCACAGATTACCCGTTCAATTTCATGGGGTGAAGAAGATTTAAACCGATAAGGTGCATGACCGGTGAGCAATTCATAAAGCAGAACTCCCAGGGAGTAAACATCGCTGGCCGTGGTGATCGGATCGCCGCGGACCTGTTCCGGACTGGCATACTGGGGTGTCATCAGTTGCATGCGCTCCCGGGTCAACTTTATCGATTGAGCAGTGAGTTCAGGATTGATGAGTTTAGCGATGCCAAAATCCAGTAGTTTAGGGTCTCCCTGTTCGGTAACCAGAATGTTTCCAGGTTTGAGGTCCCGGTGAATAATCAGATTCTGATGGGCAAAATGCACGGCCAGGCAAACCTTACAGAAAAGCTGTAGACGCTCCGTGGTATTCAGACGATGAGAATCGCAATAGAGGTCAATAGGTTGACCGTCGATATACTCCATAACAAAGTAGGGTAAACCATCTTCAGTAGTACCACCATCATACAGACGGGCAATATAAGGGTGGTCCAGGGCTGCCAGGGTTTGACGTTCATTACGGAAGCGACGCAAAATCTCTTCGGTATCCATACCCCGCTTAAGAATTTTAATGGCCACGCGTTTTTTGAATTCCTGATCATCCCGAATAGCCAGATAGACCAGACCCATGCCCCCGCTGCCAATACGTCGTTCTATGCGATAAGGGCCCAGGTGTTTTCCAATCCATGGATCGAGTATCTCTTTAGTTTCTTTAAAAAAACGGAGTTCAATGTTAGGTTTTTCCAGAAAATCTCCCGCCTGCTGGTGAGCCGAAAGGAGTGTCTCTATTTCTTTTTTTAACTGAGGATCATCAACGCAAAAACGATCCAGAAAGGTGTGCCAGTTTTCCGGTCCTTGCTCCACAATTAAGGCAAAAATTTCTTTTATTTTTTCCCAGCGTTCAGGCGTCATGGCATGGATAATATGCACTTATTGCTTTCTTTTTAAAGAATAAAATAAAAACCTGTTTAATTCACAAATTTTGAGGATGCCCATGTAAATCCCAATTTAACAAATCCCAAATCCCAGAATGAAGTTGGGATTTGATGATTGGGATTTGGGATTTCATGATCGGGTTAATCCAATATTATTAAATCAATAATTATGGAAATAAAGTAAATTCATATACAAATCTTATTTTATTTGTCCCCTTTAGACTCGGCGGAAAGTTCGCGGTACAACCAGGCTTTTGCCAGATTCCATTCTCGCTTCACGGTGGCCGGGGAAATGGCCAGTACCTCGGCTGTTTCCTCAATAGTTAGACCGGTGAAATAACGCATCTCAACAATTCGGCTTTGTCTTTCATCAAAAGTTTTTAATCGAGTAAGAGCTTCATCAAGAGCTAAAAGTTCGTCGATGTTATCAGGGGACAAAAGCATTACTTCATTCAGGGTAATGGGTTTTTTCCCTTTACCTCTTTTGGCTGCCTTACGTTTGCGAGCATAGTCTACCAGAATCTGACGCATGGCACTGGCTGCAATGCCAAAAAAATGGGCGCGATTTTGCCAGGAGAGAGGTTCGTTACCAACCAATCGGATGTAGGCTTCGTGTACTAATTCGGTGGTCTGCAAAGTGTGTTTTCGATACTCTTTATGTAAAAGTTGAGAAGCAATTCGGTGAAGTTCATCATACATTATTGGCATCAACTGATCTAAAACCTTTTGATCCCCTCCCCGCAACTTCTCGAGCATTTCGCTGATTTCTTTTTGGGTGAATTTAGACATAGAATGGATATCAGATTAACGATTTTGATAAAAGG
>CAZMEG010000254.1:0-5664 GCA_964565205.1 uncultured Cytophagia bacterium | reverse complement strand
ATCGCACGCCCCCCAAAACCCAGGCTGCTCTTCTGGAAGCTATGCAGGAACATCGTGTGACGGCGGGGGGCAAAACCTACAAACTTGAAGAGCCGTTCTTTGTACTGGCTACCCAGAATCCCATAGAGCTGGAAGGCACTTATCCTCTGCCCGAAGCCCAACTGGATCGCTTCATGTTTAATATTGTCATGGATTATTTGCCCGAGGATCAAGAAGTGGAAGTGGTGACCTCTACAACTTCAAATTATTCACCTAACCTCACACGGGTGATAACCGGTCAGGAGGTGGTGGAATTTCAAAAAGTCGTACGTAAAGTGCCTCTGGCAAAAGAGGTCGCCCAGTACGCCGTGAGACTGGTGAGTACCAGTCGCCCGCAAAGCAAATATGCCCCTGATTTTGTCAAAAAATGGGTAAGCTGGGGAGCCGGATTACGGGCTTCGCAATATTTAATCCTGGGCGGGAAAGCGAGGGCCATTCTTCAGGGACGGTATAATGTATCCATTAAAGATATTCAAGCCCTGGCTTTGCCGGTACTCAGACATCGTATTTTAACTAACTTTTTTGCTGAATCAGAAAATATTACCTCTACCGATATTATTAAACGACTTTTAGAAGCTGTTCCGGTACCTAAATCAGGACTTTAAATTATGTCCACTCAACTGCGATTTTTAGACCCTAAAATCTTATCCAAAATTGCGGGCATGGAACTACGAGCCAAAACCGTGGTGGAGGGATTCATTTCAGGCTTGCATCGAAGCCCTTATCGGGGGTTTAGTTCCGAGTTCGCGGAATACCGCCAGTACGCCCCCGGGGATGATGTCCGTTTCATCGATTGGAAAGTGTACGGCCGCACCGACCGCTATTATGTAAAATCCTTTGAAGAAGAAACCAATCTTCACTGCCACATTCTGCTGGACGTGAGTGCTTCCATGAATTATCGCAGCGACGGATTGTCCAAATTAGAATACGCCTCCTATCTGGCGGCATCGCTGGGCTATCTCATGTTTCAGCAAAAAGATGGCGTGGGATTAATGACCTTTGATAAGGAAATCCGCCAGCTCATCCCTGCCCGAAATAAGCGAGGCCATCTTCTTTCCATTTTACGGATTCTGGAAAATATACAGGCCAGCCATTCCACCGATTTTTCTCTGCCCCTGCACCAGATGGCTGAGAATTTACGCAAAAAGGGGATGGTCATACTCATTTCCGATTTGATCGATGATCCGCAGGCTATTCTGGCCGGGTTGCAACATTTTCGCTTCCAGGGCCATGACGTTCTGGTCTTCCATATAATGGATGACACCGAATTGACTTTTCCGTTTAAAAACGCCACCAAGTTTTTAGACATGGAAGGCAGCAAACAAATTACCACAATACCAAGATTGATTCGGGAAACTTATTTGAAGAATCTTAATAAACATATTGAAGCCTTAAAAAAAGGCTGCGGTCAACACAATATCGAGTATCAATTGTTAAATACTTCCAAACCACTGGATTTTGCACTTTTTACTTTTCTTGCCGTACGTAGCGGCAAAGGTTAGTTATGTTTGGTATTAATTATTTAAATCCATTATTTCTCTGGGGACTTGCGGCGGCAGCGGTTCCCATAATCATTCATCTTATAAAGCGCAACCGTGCCACCAGAGTGCCTTTTGCGGCCATCCGATTTTTACAATTAGAACCCAACGAAAGCGTACGTTCCCAGAAATTTAAACAAATCTTGCTTTTGCTTATGCGAATAGCCGCCATGGCTTTACTGGCAATGGCTTTTTCCCGACCCTATTTGAAAAATACCAAAATGAAAACCATCTGGGGAACGCAGCCGAAGGCTATGGTGATTCTCCTGGATAACTCTCTGAGTATGGCCTACGGAGATTATCTCGAACGTGCCAAACAGAAAGCTAAAAATATATTACAAAACTCACGCCCCGGTGACCATGTAACCCTCATGACCTTCGCTGAAAATCCTACCATTCTTGCAGAAAGCAAAAATGATTTCGCATCATTAAAGACCCTTATTAATGGGACAATAAATTTCACCTATGAGGCAACCAATTATCGGCGGGCCCTCAATTTAGCCGAAACTATTCTGCAGGAACTCCCTTATGACGACAAACATATTTACCTGATTTCGGATTTTCAGAAAAAAATCTGGCAGGAACAAACCGTCCACTGGGATAGGCCCGGTGAAATAAAAATTCATTTCGTTCAGATAAGTGACCCGGAAACTTCCAATATGGCTATCACCGGGGTTCGATTTAAGGAAGATGGTAAACATCGGGGTAAGCATGTGCTTCTTGCCAGAATTAAGAATTTTGGCGATCGAAAACATTGGGTAAGTGCCAGGGTTTATATCAATGGCAAAAAAATGAAAATAAAAAAGGTGAGACTCCTTGCAAATGAAGAAAAAGTGGTCAAATTTGACAACTTAAAATTTCCTGGCAATCGTTCCACGGGCTGGATTGAACTTAAAACCAAGAAAGACCCTTTACCTCACGACAATGCTTTTTATTTTGTTTTTCAAAAACAAAGTCAATTTAAAATTCTTGCAGTCGATGGGGAGCCAAATGCAAGAGATCCTATTCAAGATGAACTATTTTTCGTTGAACGTGCTATTAATCTGCCCAAATCTCCATTTCAGTTGGTGATCAAGAAATCCATGGACCTGGAAAACATGGACTTTAACGAATTCCGCACGGTATTCCTGGCGAACGTAAAGGAGATTTCCCGCGAGGTACTGACGCGTCTGGCTTTTTATGTCCGCTCAGGTGGTGGGGTCATCATCACCCTGGGTGACCAGGTGATCCCGCAAATTTACAATCGTTTGTTTATGGATATCTCTCCGGCAAAACTGGTGGATCGGGCTTTTTCATCGGTGGATCGCCGGGGTGGGGTTATCATAGCCGAAATGGATTATCAACACCCCATCTTTAAGCCATTTGCTCAGCCCAATCAGGGCGATCTCAGTGTGGCACAATTTTACCAGTATTTTACCTGTGCCCCCTTACGTTCTGCTGTGGTAATTGCTCGCTTTGACAACGGTCAACCTGCACTGATTGAACGGACCATAGGAAGTGGTAAAGTATTATTATTCACCTCTTCTCTGGATACTGAATGGAATAATTTGCCGGTAAAAGCAGTCTTTCTGCCCATGTTATATCAAACGATTAAATATGTATCCACCGAAGCTAAAGAACAGACCTCTTATGTGGTAAAGGAGCCCGTTGCACTGGATTTAGGAACCATAAAAAAACCCGGTCAGACGACCCGAAGTACACACATTAAATTACCTGATGGACAGCTAATTGAATTTCGGGAAAAAATCTTTACTAAAACGAACCTACCCGGAATTTATCAGATTTTTGCTGGTAGTAATAAAAAAGCTTCCTGGAATTTTGCCGTAAATATTGATCCGGAAGAATCCGATGTAAGGCCGGTAGGGGCGGATGAATTACAAACTCTTTCAGAAGAAAATACCCAGGTTTCCACTTCTGCAATGGTTACCAGTTCCATGGAGTTTAATAGCCAGCAGTTGGAAAAGAAACAGAAAATCTGGCGGCTTATTATCCTTGGTATTATTTTAATTTTATTAGGGGAGACCTGGTTAGCCAATCGAACCTATAGATAAAATTTAAGGCTGAGAGTATCATGCAAACAAACTATCAAAATTTAGTCAATAAAATTCAGTATCTCTATCGACGCTGGAAGAAAATTGTTATTATACGGGGGCTGGCGTTTACCATTTTGAGTCTGGTGAGCTTACTGGCCGTAGCTTATATTCTGGATAGTTTCGTCCCTCTCACTTTAACCTGGCGCATTATTTTATTAGCGGGAACCGTCATTTTACCGGTTATTATTTTCATTAAATTTCTGGTGATCCCTTTATTTCGAGCACCCTCTAAAAAACAAATCGCCCGACATGTGGAAGATAAATATCCGGAACTGGAAGACCGGCTGGTGAGCGCTGTGGAACTGGGAGAACAACCCTCGGAAAGATATTCTCCCGTGCTCTTGTCAAAATTACTGGAAGATGCCAATTTCCGAATTGAACCATTAAATTTACCCGCGACTATCGAGAGTAAAGGAGCCTTTCTCTGGGGTAGTACGGCCCTTTTACTCAGTTTGCTGTTTGGCGGTTTGCTTTTTACTCACCTTGACCAGATTGCTGCCAGAGCCTTTCGAATCTTAAAGCCCTGGAAAGTTCCAGAATTGAATACTCGACCTTCCCTGGAGGTTACTCCCGGCAATACTCGCATTCCAAAGGGCTCTTCACAGGAAATTATTGCTCAGGTCTTAAATTCAGAACCTGAGGAGGTGGATATCTATTATACCGAACAGGATACTATTTGGCAAAAGTTTCCCATGGATGCTACCGAACAAAAAGGGAGATTTGCCTTTAATCTTTTTAATGTTGAGAAAGCAACCAGGTACTATATCAAAGCCGGAAATCTCCTTTCAGATATTTTTACTATTTCTGTGTATGAAGCTCCAAAAATCAAACGCATCGATTTAACTTATGTGTTTCCCGATTACACCGGGCTTTCTCCCAGAAAAGTCACCGATACCGGTGATGTCTGGGCACCTGTTGGTACGAAGGTAAAAATCCAGGCGGTAGCGGATAAAAAGATTCGGAAATCGGAGGTCATTGTGGGTGAAAATAGACGACTCAAAGCTTATGTGCATTCCGACACTCTGATTTCTACCAGTTTCACAGTAACCCACGACACCTACTATAAAATTCGCATCACCGATCTGGATAATTTAACCAACGATCCCCCTCAGGAATATTATGTTCATGCAATCCCTGATGAACCCCCAACGCTCACAGTAGAAAAACCCGGACACGATATCAAAGCCTCCATGCTGGAAGAAGTCCCTCTGAAAGTGAAAGTAGAAGATGATTTTGGACTTTCCTCATTAAAATTAATTTATAATTTGAATGATAAACCTGCGCGGGTAATTCCTCTTAAAACTCATCGTAAGTCAGAGAAGGCAGGGGATTTTTATTCGGTTCACGAATTTGTAGCCGAGTACATGTTTTATCTGGAAGATTTGAAGGTCCAACCGGGTGATTTTATTACCTATTATCTGGAAGCCCGGGATAATAGCCAGGCAGAAAATGCCGAGCCCATATCGACGGATATTTTCTTTATTGAGGTGCGTCCGTTTGAACAGGAATTTTATCAGGCGCTTTCCCAGGGGGGTATGAGTGGAGGTATGGGCGGGCGTCTTTCAACGACCCAAAAAGAAATCATCACCGCCACCTGGAACTTAAAAAAGAAGGAAAAACAGCTTAATTCAGATGAATTTGAAGATGGACTTCAAGCAATCACTGAAAGTCAAACAAATCTCAAAACGGTTACAGAAAACGTTTTGCAGCAGATGAATCAACGCTCCATGTTTACCAGAGAATCGGGTCCCGATTTAACCACCATCTACTTTGAAGCTATCGAAGCCATGTCCGATGCTTTAAAAGAACTTGAAGATAAAAAGTTGCAGGGAGCCCTTGCACCTGAGAGAAAAGCTTATCAAAAGCTTCTGGAGGCAGAAGCTCAGATCAAAGAAATTCAAGTACAAAGAGCACGGGTACAGGGACTGGCCGGGGCTGCCAGCCTGGATGAAGTAGCTCAGCTTTTTGAAGATGAAATGGACAAGCTTAAAAAT
>CAZMEG010000253.1:0-5667 GCA_964565205.1 uncultured Cytophagia bacterium | reverse complement strand
ATTTACGACCAGTGGAAAAATTCTTTTCATGCGCAATCCATTCGTACCCCCACATTTCGTGCCATGTTAACCATATTCAAATATAATACCAGGGGAAAGCATATTGAATTCTGTTTCAAGTGCCACGCCCCTGAAGTAAAAGTTAAGGGAAACACAGAGGAATTAGCCAGACAGGTACTTAAAGGAGAAAAAATCGAAAGCGAAGGCATTAGCTGTACCATTTGCCATTCCATTGAAATGGTACGAGATGAACCTGACCCCAATGTACCGGTGGAGTTTGATTTTGGTCCAACCCCTCCCTTTCACAAGGTAAAAAATACGGAAGTCACGCAGAGTGCGGAAATGTGTGGTTCCTGTCATGACTATAATAACCCGAACTTTGTTCACCCAGATTTACCGGGCACCCCCTGCTGTGATGTGAATCGAGACTGGAAGAAAACGTCCTTTGCTAAAAAGGGGGTAACCTGTCAATCCTGTCACATGAAAGATGAAATGGGTCTCGTAAAACTTTCAACCATGGATAAATTGAAAAATGTTCTTTTCGGTCTTGTGGGGCTTCAATCATACCGCGATTTTCGATATACCAATCATACGTTCCCGGGTGGAAGATTTGAAGAAATGTTGAAACGTGCTGTTAAGATGGACCTCGATTATGAAAAAGTTGATGAGAAAATTAAAGCCACCGTCTCGATCCAAAACCTGACCGGGCATAGCATCCCCAATGGCTGACCACCCAGAACCCGGATAGTGCTCAGGTTCTGGGCCGAAGATCAGGATGGTTTTGAGGTGAGTTCCGGCATGAAGGAATATGGCTTCAATTTTAAAAGCAATGCAGGATATGAGCCCGCCATGGTGGATGATGTAAAAGAACGAGGCTTTGACTATGTTCTTGAAGCCGGGCAAACCACCAGAGAAAACTTCAACTTTACCATTTCAGATGACGTAAGTAAAATTACCCTGAAAGCAACTTTAACTTACATATTTTTTGTAACACCTCCTCCAGAAGCCAAAGAACGCATGCAACAAAGCATCATTAGGCGAATCCAAACAGCCAAATCACAAAAGGAAAAAGACGAAATTTTAAACGTAGAAATTCCGGCAAGGATGAACTCCATGAACATTATGGAATCTACCTATCCACCTGTGGTTATGGAAACCGCAGAGAAAGAAATCACGTTGAATGACTTATAAAACAAACTTCGGAGGTTCACATGAAATTACGTACTCGATTCATTTTATTTATAGTATTTATTGCATGGTTTATATCGGGCTGCTCTTTATCGAATAAAAAGAATGACGAGACTAAAATTGTTAAATTAAAGGTAGAGGGATTACCAAAATATGGTAAAAGTGTCTGAATGGGCTGTGTGACCTTAGTCACCAGAGCCCTGGAAGGGCTTGAGGAGATTGAAAATGTCGAGTACAAAACTGACCAGGACCTTTTTGAAGTGAGACTCGTTGAACCACCGCTACCTAAAAAGAAAATAGAAAAAACGGTAGAGGAAGCGCAACGGCAACACGATGAAAGACTTGGGCTTTCGAATCGACCAAAATGGCGGGTGCAATTTTTAGACCGTCAGGGTATATAATTATTCTTGATTTTTAAGATTTAATTAAATATCTTAAAAGCAGCTTATGAAAAATATAAACAAAAATAAACTTCTAAAAATACCAAGCCTAATCCTGCTTTTTGCCATTTTTCAATTTTTTGTACCTCTTATTAATACAGCGCGTGCGGATAAGTGCTGCAGTGCAAACGATATGCAGTGCTGTCAGGCAGTGTTTCCGGCCCGCATGGTATGTTGTATTGGAAATGCTAAACCTGGGTTCAATGAATCTGCTCCTACTCAGGGTATTTTAATCAAACCGCAAAAATTACTGCAAGGTCTCTTCATTTATTCTCCCTCTAGCGTTTTTAACCTAACCTGCTCTGTTTTGGGGCTAAAAGAAAATTTTCCCATCCAGAGTTTCATCAAAGAAAATAATAAAATCTTCAAAAAATTATCGGTCTTCCTGATTTGATCCTGTCTCCGGAGGGATAATTCTACCCTCACCAACATTCCTCGGCTACGAATTAATTTCGACTGAGGGAGAATTCTGATTCTCCCCAGCAGTTGAATATCTTATTTAAGCTCGAAATGACGCAAATTGGAGAGAGCTTATATAAGGAAGTTTTTTAAAATCCATAATACTGAGAAATAAGGAGAACTGCGATGCTAAAAAGATTCGCAATCCTTTTAATAACTGCTCTGATTTTAACTGGCTGTGGTAAAAGCCAGAAAGCCATACAAAAAATTGGCGATTACGAAATCACCCTGACAGTGGCACCTGATCCACCTGCTGTGGGGCTGAACACTTTCAAGGTAAAGGTTAAAAAAGCTGATGGTAAACCAATTACTGATGCAACCGTACACATCCACTACTCCATGCCCGCTATGGCCGGAATGCCTGCCATGGCGGATGAGGCTGAGGCGAAACATATTGGCAATGGCCTGTATGAAGCCCAGATCGATCTTAGCGCTGGCGGTAAGTTCCCATGGGATGTGAAAGTGGAAGTGGTTGAGGCGCAAAATGTTTTGGCTGTCACCCGGTGGCAGGTAACCCCGGGGACCAAGGGGGTCAAGGTCGCCTCGGCGGAGGGCAGCGGTACCGGAAAAGGTGAAGTAGATTACTACACATGCACCATGCACCCTTCGGTGAAGCAAAAGGAACCCGGTAAATGTCCCATTTGTGCCATGGATCTGGTGCCGGTTTACAAGGAAGGAAAAACCACCGAAGAAAAGAAACCCCTGCGTTTGGTCAATATTCCGCTCTATCAGCAGCAACTCATCGGGGTACAGCGGGACACCGTAAAATTTCGCAATGTGTCGAAAATCATTCGCACCGTAGGTCATGTGGATTTTGACGAGACAAAAGTGGCCACCGTGAGTTTAAAGTTTTCTGGCTGGATTGAAAAACTTTATGTGGATTATACCGGACAGTTTGTGAAAAAGGGTCAGCCTTTATTCGAAATTTACAGTCCTGAATTAGTAGCGACTCAGCAAGAGTATCTTCAGACCTTATCAAGTCAATTTAAATTATCTGCTTCGAACAATCATAAAAGAACCGAAGCAATTGAAAATAATCTTCTGAAATCAGTCAAGGAAAGACTTTTACTCTGGGGATTGACAGAATCTCAGATTAAAGAAATCGAGCAACTGGGTAGACCACAGCTTAACACCAAAATTTATTCTCCCTTTAGTGGTTATGTGATCGATAAGCAGGCTCTGGAAGGTCGTTTCGTCAAAGCTGGTACAGATCTTTACACGATCGCTGATCTCTCCACCATCTGGGTACATGCAGAGATTTATGAATATGAACTGCCATTCATTAAGGTTGGACAAGAAGCCAGCATCTGGCTATCCTACGAACCAGGGGTAAAATATAAAGGCTGGGTAGACTATATTTATCCTACTTTGCAAAAATCTACCCGCACAGCCAAAATCCGACTGGTTTTCCCTAATCCAGACCTGAAGCTCAAGCCTGACATGTACGCCAATGTGGAAATAGAGATAGCCCTGGGTAAACAATTGACGGTAGTCGAGACCGCGGTATTAGATACAGGAGTCCGACAACTGGTGTTTGTGGATCGCGGTAACGGTCACTTTGAGCCGCGTGAAATCAAACTGGGTACCAAAGTGGATCAATTTTATGTAGTCTTAAACGGATTAAAAGAAGGGGAAGTGGTGGTGAAATCGGGCAACTTTCTCATTGATGCCGAAGCACACGTGCAAGGGGTTTTGCAGACGATGTAAGCAATCAAGGGAAAAAAACGAGTTTGACAAGCATGGCAATGACTGCACCGAACATGGATAAAAATACAGTAAACATAAGCTTCTGGCCGGTTTCTAATTTCCCGATTCAAGCTTCTAGACCACCTATACTTTCAGTTAAGGAGCTTTCAACATTACTAATACGTTGGATAAGCTCGGTGCGAAGGTTGGCCAGATCAGCCTTCGTGGCCATATTCTTTTCGATAGATTCCACACGGGTTTCCAGGCGGACAATAGCGGCTGCGGGTGAGCGTCGCACCTCTTCCATATCTTCCAGGGTCAATTTGAGGTGCTTCTGTACGGCTTTGTCAATTCATTCTTCCAGACGTTTCTCGTCAATGGGAAGGTCAGCCATTTTGCTCTGGGCCATTAATTTTAATTTAAAAGTATTAAAAACTTACTAATTGTCAAACAAAATTTCGAGGTTAAAAGATGATTGAAAAAATTATTGAATCCAGTGCCCGAAATAAATTAATTGTATTTTTACTGGTTGGCCTGGTCACATTCTGGGGCATTCAAGCGCTGTTAAACATACCGCTGGATGCCATCCCCGATCTCTCAGATGTCCAGGTGATCGTTTTTACCGAGTGGCCTGGACGCAGTCCAGACATCATCGAAGATCAGATTACGTATCCCATCGTGACCAGTCTGCTGGCAGCGCCACGAGTGCAGTTTGTGCGCGGGCAGTCGTTTTTTGGGCTTTCCTTTGTTTATGTCATCTTTGAGGAAGGTACCGATATGTACTGGGCCCGCAGTCGAGTTCTGGAGTACATGAACGAAATTGAAGCCCAACTGCCCGAAGGCGTGACTCCCACCCTGGGCCCGGATGCCACCGGGGTAGGCTGGGTTTTCGAGTACGCCCTCGTGGACACCACCGGCCGCTGGAATCTGGCCGATTTGCGTTCCTTTCAGGACTGGAATCTGAAGTACTGGCTGGAAGCCGTTCCCGGAGTGGCCGAGGTGGCTTCGGTTGGTGGTTTTGTCAAACAGTATCAAATCGAAGTGGATCCCAATAAACTCCTTGCTTACAATATTCCTCTGAAGCGCGTGATTCAGTCCATCAGAGAAAGTAACAACGACGTGGGCGGCCGGGTCATCGAGATGGCCTCCACCGAATTCATGGTGCGGGGCCGGGGCTACATCAAATCGCTGGAAGACATTGAAAATACCGTGGTAGGAACCGATGGTCAGGGGACCCCCGTGCTAATAAAACATGTGGCGAATGTCCATCTGGGGCCCGATATGCGTCGGGGCATTGCCGAGCTGGATGGCAAAGGCGAGGTGGTTGGAGGCATCGTGGTGATGCGCTATGGTGAGAATGCCCTGAAGGTGATCGAACGAGTAAAAGAGAAGATCGAGCAGATCAAGCCTTCTTTGCCGCCGGGCATGGAAATTGTCACCGCTTACGATCGTTCGGAACTCATTCATCGTGCCATCGATACCCTGAAGGAGAAGTTGATCGAAGAGTCTCTGATTGTGAGTCTGGTATGTCTGCTTTTCCTGTTTCATTTCCGCAGTGCTCTGGTGGCCATCCTGACCCTGCCCATTGCCATCTTCATTTCTTTTATCCCCATGTATTATATGGGATTGACTTCCAACATCATGTCCCTGGGTGGCATCGCCATTGCCATTGGCGCCATGGTGGATGCGGCCATTGTCATGATTGAGAACGCCCATAAACGTCTTGAAAAGGCACGACACGAAAAACAATCGTTGACTCCCTCGGAACATTTTCGCATCGTGATTCATGCGGCTAAAGAGGTGGGCAAACCTCTGTTCTTCTCATTGTTGATTATCACCGTGTCGTTTTTACCTGTGTTTACTCTGGAAGCCCAGGAAGGTCGCCTGTTTAAAC
>CAZMEG010000252.1:0-5672 GCA_964565205.1 uncultured Cytophagia bacterium | reverse complement strand
GGTCATCTGAAATTGCCCCTTGTTTTTTCAAAATTCACCGCCAATATAAAATTTCTAAATTTGTTAAAATTTTAATTGACTATTTTAAAAAATTATTGTATAATGTAAGTCAAATGTAAATTATAACTTATTAACAGTAAATTTTGGAGATTTTTGGCTCAAAAAAGACAAGAAGTAAGGATTGAAAGACTTTTATGATTATTAGCATGACCGGTTTCGGACGGGGGGAGGTTGTAGAAAATGACGTTGAAATCACCTGTGAAATACGAACTCTAAATCACCGTTTTCTTGATATCTCGTTGCGACTGCCCAAAATTCTCACCACATTCGAGAATGAGATAAGAGATTTAATTCGCTCCAGACTTTTGCGGGGGCGAGTGGAAGCCAGCATTGAATTGAAGGGAGAGGAACCAACTATTGAACATCTGCAAATTGATAAGGCGCTGGCCAGCAAGATTTATCAATTATTAAACGAACTTAAAAATGAATTTAAAATAGATGAACCTATTAAACTGGCCTATTTGTTGAATTATCCGGATATTATAACCGCGCAGATCTCTCATGAGATCGATGAAAAAATCTGGCCAGCCGTAAGAAGAGCTTTAAATATGGCTTTAGATGATCTGACTGACATGCGGCTCAGGGAGGGTAACGAAATAAAGAAGGATTTGCGGAAAAGAATTGAAAATTTAAACCAGGTCATTGAAAAGATAGAGGAGAGAACTCGTGGGCGTTCAAAAGAAGAATTTGAAAAATTAAAAGAGCGTATCGAAACACTCATTGTCAACGAAAATCTGGACGAAGATCGTCTGGAAATGGAAATTGCGCTGCTGGCCGATCGGGTGGATGTTACCGAGGAATGTATTCGCTTCAAAAGTCATAATTCTTATTTTATGGAATTGCTGGATAACGAAGAAATTGCTGGTCGCAAACTAAATTTTTTACTCCAGGAGATGCATCGAGAAGCCAATACCATCGGCGCCAAATGCAATGATGCCCAGATAGCTCACTGGGTGGTCGAGGTCAAAGAGGAAGTGGAAAAGCTGCGTGAACAAATTCAAAACATAGAATAGGTTCATTGAATGGTAAGCATTGGCTTTAAAAATCATATTTCCTCGGATCGCATTGTCGCTATTATCGCACCGGATTCGAGACCCACAAAAAACCTGGTCAGTCGAGCCAAACAACAGGGTAAGTTGATTGATGCAACCATGGGAAAGCGCACCAAATCGGTAATTATCATGGATAGCGACCATGTGGTACTTTCGGCCAATTCTACGGATACTATCGTACAGAGGATACGTAACAATCATTCCGTAGAAGCCAGAGGGAGGAAATAGCAGGGGTGGAATGGCAAAAGGATTTCTGGTAGTAATTTCGGCGCCTTCAGGTGGCGGAAAAACAACCATTATACGAAAAGTGCTGGAGAATCAGGATCCAGATTTTCAATATTCTATTTCTGTAACAACCCGACCTCGTCGGCTTAATGAACAAAATGGAAAAGATTACTATTTTATCGATACTAAAACTTTTAAACAGAAGAAACAGGCGGGTGAATTTGTGGAATGGGCAGAGGTTCATGGCCATTATTATGCAACTCCCAGAAAACCTCTCGACCAGTGGTTAAAAGAAGGTAAAATTGTGTTTCTTGACCTGGATGTGCAGGGCGGGTTGGAAATCAAAAAAAAATATGGAGAATCGGCTGTTTTGATTTTTGTAAAGCCACCTTCCAGGCAAAGGCTAGTGGAACGATTAAAAAATCGCAAGACAGAAAGTGATGAGCAAATTGCTAAACGGCTGGAAAGATTTCCAGTCGAAATGGAACAGGCAAAATATTATGATTATCAAATTGTGAACGAAAACCTGGAAGATACAGTAAAAGAAGTTTTGAGAATAGTTCAAAAACATCGTGAAAGTTTAATTAAAAAGGAGGTTTGATATATGGTCAGTACAATTCCTCTTGACGATATTGAAAAGTATGCGGAGAACATTTACGAAGCAATTGTCATTATGGCTCTGCGTGCCCGTCAGGTGAATGATGAACAAAAGCAGCTAATTTTGAGAGAACGCGAACAATATGATGATTTTAATCTTCTCGATGAAGAGCAGACAGAGAAGAAACCAGAAAGAACTTTTACAAAATTTCCAAAACCGACGGCCGTGGCCCTGGAAGAATTTTTATCGGGCAAATTAAAATATAAATATCAGGAAGATACAGAAGAATAAGCAATTATGAACAACGTCCTGCTAAAAGGGAAAAAAATCGCCATTGGAGTTTGCGGTGGCATTGCAGTTTATAAGGCCTGCGAATTGGTGCGGGAATTAAAAAAGCTTGGTGCCGAGATCAGAATTGTGATGACCCCGTCAGCCACCAGATTTGTCACTCCATTGACTTTTGCCACTTTATCAGAAAATCCTGTGTTACTTTCCCTTTTTGAAGGCACAGAAGAGCAGGGCGTACCGCATATCGATCTGGCACGGTGGTGTGAGTTACTGGTGGTGTGTCCGGCTACGGCAAATTTCCTTGGCAAAGTAGCTTATGGAATTTCTGATGACGCGCTTACTACCACGATTCTGGCAACGCGAGCTCCTGTTGTGATTTGTCCGGCCATGAATTCGGCCATGTGGGAAAAACCTGTGGTTCAGGAAAACATAGCCAGGCTCAAGAAATTGAATTATGAAATCGTAGAACCAGCCTGGGGGCCACTGGCCACAACCGCCGAAGGGGAAGGCTGGGGTCGCCTGGCTGATCTCCCTCATATTACACATAAAATCATACAGATGTTACTGGGTTCTAAAGAACTTGCTGGCAAGAAAGTAGTGGTTACGGCTGGCCCTACAAGAGAGCCTCTGGATCCCGTTCGATTTATTTCCAATCATTCCACCGGCAAAATGGGTTTTGCCATTGCCGATGCGGCAAAATTAAAAGGTGCCCAGGTAGTACTGGTCAGTGGCCCCACTCATTTACCAGTACCTCCGGAAGTAAAATATGTCGAAGTCACCACCAGCGATGAAATGTTTGAAGCAGTCAATCGTGAATATAAAGATACGGACATTCTTATCAGCGCAGCGGCCGTTGCGGATTTTAAACCAAAACGAATAAGCAAGGACAAAATAAAAAAAGATCGTACGGATTTGCTTTTAGAATTAACCAGAACTGTGGATATTCTTGGTTCCCTGGCAAAAAAGAAAGGCAAGCGGATTCATGTAGGATTTGCTCTGGAAACCTCCAACACCGAAAAAAACGCCAGGCAAAAATTAAAAGAAAAAAATCTTGACCTGATTGTTTTAAATAATCCGCTGGAAGAAGGTGCTGGATTTTACTGGGACACCAACAAAGTCACATTGATTTTTCCCGATGGAAGAACCGAACCTTTACCCATGCGCAGTAAATTTGAAATAGCTCTGATTGTCTTAAACAAAGTGGTTGAGATGTTAGAAAATCGCACCAAGCAGACGGTGATGGCTTAAAATGATCGCTAATACCGACATTTTTAAATTAACGGAAGCCTATTTTAAACAACAGGCTGAAATTTATGGAAACGACTTTTATCTGGAGACGTTACCCGAACCTTCACTTAACGAGTTTTATTTACAGATTAAAGACTGTAAAAGATGTAAATTGTGGAAACATCGAACCCGATTTGTCTTTGGTACCGGCAATCCCGATGCCAATTTGATGTGTGTAGGGGAAGCGCCCGGTTTTGATGAAGATCAGCAGGGGGAGCCTTTTGTGGGAGCGGCCGGTCAGCTATTGAATCGTATTTTAAAAGCCATTGAATTTCAAAGGGAGGAAGTTTATATAGCCAATATTGTTAAATGCCGACCACCGGGCAATCGAGATCCAGAGCCGGAGGAAGCCGTGCAATGTTTACCTTATCTGAAAAAACAGATCGATTTAGTAAAACCCAAACTCATTTTAGCTCTGGGTCGAATTGCTGCACAGTATTTACTTAATGTTCAGGCTTCCATTTCTGAGTTACGAGGGAAAGTACACGAAATAGATGGTATCAAAATCGTGGTTACGTACCACCCGGCGGCACTGTTGCGCAACGCTCAATTAAAACGCAAAACCTGGGAAGATGTGCAGCAATTAAGAAGGCTCTATGATCAAATTGTGGGGGACAAACCAGAATTTCAACCAGACAATTAAGCCATGAACGAAAAAGAAAAAAATCTGGAATTAACCGAGCGTATGCCTCCCCAGGCCGTTGAAGCAGAGATGGCCGTGTTGGGAGCCATGCTACTCGAAAGTGAGGCCGTTAGCAAAGCCATTGAAATTTTAGATGAAACGGCTTTTTACAAAACAGCACACCAGATTATTTTTAAAGCAGCTATCAATCTTTTTGAGGAACAGAAAAAAATAGATATGCTAACCATCGCCGATGAGCTGGAAAAGATGGGTAAACTGGACGAAGTGGGGGGTGCCTACTATTTAACCGAGCTGGTAAACCGTGTGCCTTCGGCTGCTGGCGTTGAATATTACGCCAAAATTGTACTGGAAAAGTCGCTTTTACGCAAATTGATCAACATATCCACCGAAATTGCTACGGAAGCTTACGAAGCCTCAGAAGATGCCGTGGATTTAATCGATGCGGCTGAACAAAAAATATTCAGCCTGTCACAAAGAAAATTACGTAAGGGATTTTTACCAATATCTTCCATATTAGAAGAGACTTTTGAAACCATTGAAGGATATCATAAACGCAAAGGTACGGTCACAGGGGTACCCACCGGTTTCACTCAACTGGATGAAATGACTTCCGGTTTTCAAAACTCAGACCTGATCATTGTGGCCGGTCGCCCTTCCATGGGTAAGACAGCCTTTTGTTTGAATATTGCCCGGAATGCAGCCGTGGTGTACAAAGTGCCGGTGGCTATTTTTAGTCTGGAGATGGCAAATTTCCAGTTGGCCATGCGCATGTTGTGCAGCGAAGCCCATGTGGATGCACATTTGTTGCGTACCGGGAGATTAAGAGAGACTGAATGGCAAAAGTTAAGTCTTAGCGTGGGAAATCTGGCGGATGCCCCTATCTATATTGATGATACGCCTGCCCCAAATGTACTGGAAATTCGCGCTAAAGCGCGACGGTTAAAAGTGGAGCGTAACATCGGCATGCTTATCGTGGATTATTTGCAGTTGATTAAAGGTCCTAAAAGCGCTGAAAGCCGTCAGATTGAAATTTCCATGATCTCGCAGTCGTTAAAGGCTCTGGCCAAAGAATTAAACATCCCGGTGGTAGCGCTTTCTCAGCTTTCACGCGCTGTGGAGTCACGGGGCGGCGATCGTCGGCCTATTTTATCCGACCTGCGTGAATCTGGTGCCATCGAACAGGATGCGGATGTGGTGCTGTTTATCTATCGCCCGGAAGTTTATGGGCCTACGGAAGTAGAAGGTATCACAGAAATTATCATCGCCAAACAACGGAACGGCCCAACTGGTAAAGTAGAATTGAAATTTCACAAAAATTATGTGCTATTTACTAACTTGGCCAGAGATATGGATGAAAGTCAACCTGTGGATATATTTTAAAAATGCATAACGGTTATCTACAAGAATTTAATAAGATTTTGAGAAAGATCAAAAGATATAACCCCAAGTCGGATACCGGACTTTTACAGAGGGCTTTTGAGTTTAGTCTGGAAGCGCATAAAGACCAATTGCGGAAATC
>CAZMEG010000251.1:0-5675 GCA_964565205.1 uncultured Cytophagia bacterium | reverse complement strand
TGCTGGTACTGGTGGTGATTCCGGTGGGGTATGTGATCGGTGTTAAAAATCCCAAATCCCAAAGAGCCAAATCCCAAGATTAGTTGGGATTTGGGGTTTGGATAATTGGGATTTTCGATTTAAGCCCTTGAAAAAAATATTGCAAAACGAAGGTGGAAAATCTTATATTATTGTAACCACTCGCATAAATTTTGAATAAATGAATTGCCAAAATGACCCTGAAGAATCCTTACATTGTCGGAAACTGGGTGCGGGGAGAAAATTTTTACGGTCGCCAGAAGTTAATTCATGAAATTCTCCAGGGACCCAGGGATTATCTGTGGGTGGCTGGAACCCGTCGGCTGGGTAAAACTTCTTTGTTTAAACAGGTGGAGTATTTAACTCTGAGTCCCCCTTACTCACAACAATATATAGCCCTTTTCTGGGATTTGCAGGGAAGTCACCATGTGGAGGGTCTCAAAGAAACTTTGCTGGAAAGTGTGGAGGACGCGGAGGAAAGATTCGAGCCCATTGGTGTAACCGTGGATCAATTGGAGTCGCTAGACTTATTTTCTATTTTACGTACTCTTAAACGCAAAACAAAGGACGCCCAGCGGAAACTGTTGCTCCTTTGTGATGAATGTGAAGAATTAATTAATATCGAAAAGAATCAGCCGGAGGTACTGCCAAGATTAAGACGCTTTTTTCAGCAGGGGGAAAACGTTCGTACCATCCTTACAGCCACCAGGCGTTTGCGTGAACTGGAAAAAACTACCCTACCGGAAACATCGCCGTTTCTACATGGTTTCATTCCACCCCTGTTTTTGTCCCGCCTGGAAGATGAAGCAGCTCTGCACTTAATTCAGAAAGGCGGTTTTTCCGAATCTATTGCCCGTGAAATCATGTCCTTGACCAATAATCATCCTTACTTAATCCAATTAGTCTGTAAACGCCTGCTTGAAACCGGGAATCTGAGGAAGGTTGTTGAAGAAATCAGTAGGGACGAGATGGTGGCTCATTTCTTTGCGGTAGATTTCCAGAATCTTGAACAAAAAGAAAAAGAATTGCTTCTGTTTATTTTACAAAATCAGCCGGCTTCTCTACCAGCCATTCAAGCCCGAATGGATTCCACCCCGGAAAAGTTACTGAAACAGATTTATGACCTGGTACAACTGGGTTATTTAAAGCAATCTGCAAAAGAAGGCTATGCCATTTCCAACTATTTTTTTGAAAAGTGGCTGGAACATGAAAAGGAAAAACTTTACACCGAATCCACTTTACAGCGCATTCAACAGGTACCAGCAAAGGAAACCACGTTTGAATCCGAATTGAAAAGTTTACCCAAAATCGGCGCCAGAATTGCTCAGTTTGAAATACTCGAAAAATTGGGAACCGGCGGCATGGGCGTCGTTTTTCGGGCTAAAGATACCCTGTTAGAACGCTCCGTCGCATTAAAGCTCATGCTACCGCAGTTCGTCGAGGAAACCGAGCTGAAAGAGCGTTTCCTGCTGGAAGCTCAGGCCGCTTCCAAGCTGAATCATCCCAATATTACCACCATATATCAGATCGGCGAGGAAACCGGCCGAATGTTCATTGTCATGGAACTTGTGGAAGGGTTAAATTTAAAAGAATGGCAAAAGAAACACGAGAAAGATCTGGACATGAAAATAGATGTTGCTTTGCAAATTGCCCGGGGATTGGCTTATGCCCACCAGAAAGGCGTTATTCATCGTGATATCAAAGCTGACAACATTATGGTCACTCAAGACAATTGTGTGAAAATTATGGATTTTGGTCTGGCGAAATTAAAACAAAAATTTAAAAGCAGTATTACTAAAACCGGCGCTACCCTGGGAACCCTGGCCTATATGTCCCCTGAGCAAGCCAGCGGTTTGCCCGTCGATCACCGTACCGACATCTTTTCTTATGGGGTGGTGCTTTACGAGCTAATTTCCGGTCAGTTACCTTTTCAGGCTGATTTTGAACTTCCACTGCTTTATGCCATCCTGAATGAAGAGCCACCACCTCTGCGCGATCTGGTAGAAAATCTGCCTACAAAACTGGATGAGATTGTTTTCAAAGCCTTAAAAAAAGATCGTAAAGAACGCTTTCAAACGATGGAAGAGGTTATTGAGGCTTTGTGTGGAATTGAATTTAATTGAAATGTAAAACCTCCGATTCGGTTAAAGCATCACTGGAACCGGTTTAAAAAGTTGTTTCGATTCGCCCGGTGTTCGAAATCTTGCTTCAGAGGGGTGTGATCCTGATTATTTTCTTTACTTAGACTCCATTCTAAAAAACCAGACCAACTCCCTGTTACATTGTAATAATTAATTTATTGCTAACAAGGTCAAATTATTTTATATTAGGAAATTCATAATTTGAAATGAAATATTCAAGGTTGGCTTATGAGTAAGATACCCGCAGTCAAACAAAAACCGATGCCTGAACCCGCAATCAGTAAGCCGGATACAGATTTAACTGTAACGCAGCTAATAGAGCTCTACGAGTTTTTACGTCTACCTCGAATGATTGAAGATCGCATGCTTATTTTATTGCGTCAGGGTAAAATCAGCAAATGGTTTTCTGGATATGGTCAGGAAGCTATTAGTGTGGGGGCAACTTTTGCTTTAAATAAAGATGATATAATGCTAACCATGCACCGGAATCTGGGGGTGTTTACCACGCGAGGCGTACCTCTTGATCGGTTGTTTCGGCAGTTAATGGGAAAAGATGGAGGATTTACCAGAGGGCGGGATCGTTCCTTCCATTTTGGCTTGCCTGAATATCACATCATCGGGATGATTTCTCATCTGGCCGCCATGTTACCTGTGGCTGATGGCATTGCACTGGCTTTTAAATTGCGCAGAGAACCACGGGTTGCACTGGCTTTCATTGGCGAGGGGGCCACCAGTGAAGGCGATTTCCACGAAGCTTTGAACCTTGCTGCGGTATGGAAGCTTCCTGTGATATTCCTCATCGAAAATAACGGGTACGCGCTTTCCACCCCCGTACATGAGCAATTTGCCTGCGAACGACTGGCAGATCGTGCGATAGGCTACGGTATGGAAGGGCTACAAATTGATGGTAACAATGTACTGACTGTATTCAATACCGTACGTTATGCAGCCGAAAAGGCCCGTGCCGGTGGGGGGCCTACCCTAATCGAAGCTATGACCTTTCGGATGCGGGGTCATGAAGAGGCTTCTGGAATAAAATATGTACCCAAACATCTTTTTGAACAATGGGGCAAAAAGGATCCCATTATTCAGTATGAAAATTATTTAAAAGAATGGGAACTGTTAAAAGAAAACCAGAAGAAAACCATTGAAGCCCGTTTAAAAAAGAAAATTGAACAGGCCGTGCAGGATGCTCTTGCCGCACCTCTACCAAAAAGTACCGTAGAAAAAGAACTGGCTGACGTGTACGCCCCATCTCCGGTTAAAACCACAAAGCCAGGCGGTCCCACTGTAATTAGAAGGAAGCTGGATGCTATCCGCGAGGCACTCTTGCAAAAGATGGAAAAAGATCCTTCCGTAATTTTACTGGGGCAGGATATCGCCGAATATGGCGGAGTTTTTAAGGTCACAGAAGGTTTTGTGGAAAAATTTGGTAAAGAACGAGTTCGTAACACTCCCATCATCGAATCCGGAGCAATTGGAGCGGCGCTTGGCTTAGCCCTGCAAGGATTCAAGCCAGTTGTTGAAATGCAGTTCGCCGATTTTATCAGTTGCGGTTTTAATCAACTGGTTAATAACCTGGCCAAAACCCGCTACCGGTGGAATGCCCCGGTAAATGTGACTATCCGCATGCCCACCGGTGGAGGCGTTGGAGCCGGTCCATTTCATTCTCAAAACATCGAAGCCTGGTTTCTGCATGTTCCGGGTCTGAAAATCGTAGCACCTTATTCTCCTTATGATGCCAAAGGCTTGCTTTTAGCCGCCATCGATGACCCCAATCCTGTACTTTATTTTGAGCATAAGGCACTCTACCGCAGTCTTAGAGGTGAAGTTCCGGAAGCCCCCTACACCATCGAAATCGGAAAAGCTGAGATTAAACGTTCGGGACAGGATCTTACCATCGTCACCTACAGTCTGGGGGTGCAATGGGCTCTGGAAATGGCTGAAAAATTTCAAAGTGAGGGCTTTGAAATCGAGGTTGTTGATCTCCGTTCCATTCTACCCTGGGATAAAGAAACGGTGCTGGAATCGGTTAAAAAAACCAATCGGGTACTGGTTTTACATGAAGCCACTCTGACAGGTGGTGTAGGGGCAGAAATCGCTGCTACCATTGCTCAGGAAGCTTTTGAGTTTCTGGATGCTCCGGTTTTGCGCGCCGCTTCTCTTGATACGCCTGTGCCTTTCAGCAAAGATCTGGAACAGAAAATTTTCTGGCCTAAAGAACGCCTACCCGGAATGATTCGTAAGCTATTAGAATTTTAGAAAGTTCTATGGAAACATCATCCCATTCCCAACAGGTCTTCGTCATAGCCGAAAACATAAGGAGTCTGTACAATGTTGGTTCCATATTCCGAACGGCTGATGGAGCGGGGATAACAAAGCTTTTTTTAACCGGCATTACCGGAACTCCACCGCATCGAGAAATCCGGAAGGTAGCCCTGGGTGCGGAGGAAAAAGTACCGTGGGAATATCATGAAGACAGTCGCACATTAATAGAAAAGCTTAAACAAGAAGGCATCTCCATTGTTGTTTTGGAGGACACCCCAAAAAGCCTTCTTTATTATGAAGCCGAATACCATTTCCCACTCTGTCTGGTTGTGGGGCATGAATATCATGGAGTATCCCGGGAAGCCATTGAATTGGCTGATCTGCTAATCAAAATACCCATGCGCGGCATGAAAATATCTTTAAATGTGGGGGTGGCTTTTGGTATTGCTATTTATGAAATCGTCAAACATCTGGAGAGGTTTTCGTGAAAAACATCTCCATAATACCGATTACGGCAGTTGTTCTTCTTCTGGGAATTACAGGCTACTATTTTCTCGATGAGATTTTACCTTTAAAAAATAAAATAGATCGTTTGCGACAGGAAAACCTTGAGTTGCGATTCCAGATTGAGCAATTACAACGAAAGAATGAAGAGTTAAAAAAACAACTTGAAGAAAAAGTTCAGCAAATCTCCAAAGAAAAGCAGGCTGAAATTGAAAAGTTAAAAGCAACTTACGATGAGTTAATTTCAGGACTCCAGGAACAGATTCAAAAGGGGGAAATTACCATTACCCGGCTTGCCGATCAATTGACCGTAAATATTGTGGATCGAGTTCTATTTCCATCAGGAGAAGCTGACATAACTCCAGAAGGTTATCGAGTTCTGCAAAGGGTAGGGAATATTTTAAAAACGGTTAAAGACAAGCAGATCAAAGTTGCAGGTCACACAGATAATGTGCCCATACATCCCAGATTACAGAAAAAATTTCCAACCAACTGGGAGCTTTCGATAGCCCGAGCCACCAACGTTGTTCGGTTTCTTCAGGAAAAGGTAGGCATTGACCCCAGAAATCTGGAAGCAGCCGGTTTCGGTCCGTATCATCCAATTGCCACCAATCGGACACGTAAAGGTAGAGCCTTAAATCGTCGTATCGAAATTTTACTCTTACCAAAATCAAAAAAGGTGAAAAAAATTTCAATAATAGGGCTTCACAAAACTCAATGAACATAGAAGGATTAATGCTGGAG
>CAZMEG010000250.1:0-5707 GCA_964565205.1 uncultured Cytophagia bacterium | reverse complement strand
CCATTAATCCATTGTGAATTTGAAAGTTACATTGTAAAGATCATTTTCTTGACTAAGTTTATGAATAATGCTACTTAAATAAGTTGCAAATATATTGAATGTTCTCTATATTTGAATACTTAAAGGAGTGGTAACCATGACAGAATTGGTGGCGGTGTTAATCATGTTTGCAGGTGCTGGATTTCTGGTGTTGATATTTTTGGGCCTGAGCTGGTGGCTGGGACCTAAAAAACCCAATCCTGTCAAACAACAGATTTTTGAATGTGGCAATATACCGATTACTATAGGGGAGCGCTTTCCGGTCAAATTTTATCCGATTGCCATTCTGTTTGTGTTATTTGACATTGAAATCATATTTCTGTTTCCCTGGGCGGTGGTGTTTCAAGAAATTGGCATGTTAGCCTTTATTTCTATGACCCTCTTTATTGGTGTACTTATTTTGGGACTCATTTATGCCTGGAAAAAAGGAGCCTTACAATGGGATTAAGAAGCTTATTGGGTGAAGATAATTTTGTCACTACCAAGCTCGACCAGGCCATTGGTTGGGCGAGAAAATATTCATTGTTTCCCTATCCATTTGTTACAGCCTGTTGCGGAATGGAGTTTATGGCTGTCGCTTCAGCTCATTATGATCTGGATCGTTTTGGGGCGGCCTTCCCGCGATTTTCTCCACGTCAGGCTGATTTGCTCATGTGTGTAGGAACGGTCAGTCAGAAAATTGCTCCGGTGTTGAAAAGAGTGTATGACCAGATGTGTGAACCTAAATTTGTCGTGGCATTTGGTGTGTGCACGTGTACAGGCGGATTTTATGACGATTATTCTACGGTGATCGGTATCGATACCATTTTGCCCGTGGATGTGTACATTCCCGGCTGTCCACCACGACCCGAAACCGTTTTGCAGGGAATTATGCTTTTACAGGAAAAGATACAGAAACAAAAGCAAGAATATTGAGATGAGCAACATAACATTCAAAAAGCTAAAAGAGAAGTTTCCGGAAGCTATCCAAGAGTGCTACACTTTTCGAGGTGATTCGATAGTTGTAGTGGATAAAAAGAAGATTTATGATATTTGCAAATTTCTTCGGGACAATCCGGAACTCCGGTATGAGTTTTTAATCGATTTAACCTGTGTGGATTACCTGGGACGAAAGCCACGCTTTGAGGTGGTATATAACCTTTATTCCTTTACCTACAATCGCCGTCTTCGTATTAAGGCTCCGGTAGATGAACGAGATACCCAGATTCAATCCGTAACGTCTTTATGGGATATCGCCAACTGGTTTGAAAGGGAAGTCTGGGACATGTTTGGTATTCGTTTTAAGGGACATCCGGATTTACGCCGCCTGCTCATGTACGACGAATTTAAAGGGCATCCACTACGTAAAGATTACCCAATCAATAAAAGACAGCCTTTGGTAACTCCTTCCGAAGTTAATGAGAGCCTGATTTCACCAACCGTGGAAATGATTCATAAGGCGTTAGAGGAGTATGAATCCACCGAAAATGGCCTCAAAGTCAAGCACATGTTTTTGAATATGGGACCTTCTCATCCGGCCATGCACGGTGTTATTAAGATAATACTTGAACTTGATGGCGAAACAGTTGTTAATTCGGATATTGGTATCGGTTTTCTTCACAGAGCCTTTGAAAAGCATTCTGAAAATATTTATTATAATGGTGTGTTTCCTTACACAGATCGACTGAATTATGTGTCGCCATTGATAAATAATGTGGGATATGCTCTGGCCGTGGAAAAGCTTCTGGGCATTGATGTAACGGAACGCTGTAAGTACATCCGCATGATTATGTGTGAGATTTCTCGTATTACCGATCATCTGACCTGCATTGGCGCCATGGCCATGGAACTGGGTGCCATGACCGCCTTCCTGTACTTCCTCAAAGCACGGGAATGGTTATATGAACTGATAGAGGAAGTCACTGGCGCCCGGCTTACTATTTCTTATGTTAGAATTGGTGGAGTAAAAGGTGATCTACCGCCAGGTTTTGATAAAAGATTAAGAAAACGTTTGAAAGAAACCCGTGAAGTGATTAAAGAAGTCCATAAGCTGCTTACAAGAAATCGAATTTTCGTGGATCGACTCCAAAAGGTAGCGGCTATGAGCAAAGAGGAATCCATTTCTTATAGTTTTACCGGACCTTTACTTCGAGCTGCCGGAGTGGCGTATGATGTGCGTAAAGCCTCGCCCTATCTTTGCTACGATCAGGTGGATTTTGATGTGCCGTATGGGGAGAATGGTGATATTTACGATCGATATCTGGTAAGAATGGAAGAAATGGAACAAAGCATGCGAATCATCGAACAGTGTCTGGAGAAAATGCCCGGCGGAGCCATCATGGTGGATTATGAGGGTAAAGAAATTCCGGCGGATAAAATGGCTGACCTGGGCAAATTCGGTAAAACCGAAGACCTGTTAACCAAAGTAGCCGTACCGGATCCAACTTTGTGGGGAAGCAATCAACCATTTCATGACGAAGTGTATGCTTCCAATAAATTGGTAGTGTTACCATCTAAAGAAAAGACCTATGGCAGTATTGAAGGCTTAATGAATCACTTTATGTTAATTATGGAAGGTTTCGGGATTCGGCCACCAAGAGGTGAAGCCTATTTCCCTGTAGAAGGAGCCAATGGGGAACTGGGTTTCTATATTGTCAGTGATGGTACCGACAAACCCTATCGGGTTCGAGTGCGCCCACCATGTTTTACTTTAATGGCCGGTTTCAGTAAAATGATTCAAGGAGTCCAGGTGGCTGATATCATCCCGGCTTTTGGATCTATTAATATGATAGCAGGGGAGTTAGACCGGTGAGCGTTGAATTTTCAAAAGAAACACTGAAAGAGTTTAATCAAATTGTCAAGCGTTATCCCAGTAAGCGGGCGGCCATGCTGCCTGTACTTTACCTGGCTGAAAAAGAATTTGGTTACATCTCACAGGAAGTGGAAGAGTACGTAGCTCAGCTTCTGGAAGTGCCCCCGGTTAAAGTTCAGGAGGTGGTGAGTTTCTACACACTTTATGCTCGTCAACCGCGCGGTAAGTACCATTTTCAGGTGTGCCGCACTTTATCCTGTTATTTAAGAGGATGCAATAACATTATTAATTATTTATCAGAGAAATTAAAGGTTAAACCGGGAGAAACCAGTAAGGATTTAAAATACACGCTTACCACCGTGGAGTGTCTGGGAGCGTGTGAGATGGCTCCCATGATGCAGCTTAATGAGGATTACATCGGCCATCTTACTAAAGAAAAAATTGATGAAATTTTGAAAAATCTGGAGTAGCGGGAGCTAAAAATTTATGGCTGAAAAAATCATTTCAAAATTTTTCGACATAGAAAACAGTCATACCATTAAAGTTTATGAAGAACATGGTGGCTATCAGGCGATTCGTAAGGTATTAAAAAAGATGACCCCCGATGAGGTGATTCAAGAAGTTACCAATTCCAACCTGCGGGGTTTAGGGGGCGCCGGCTTTCCTACCGGAAGAAAATGGGGATTCGTACCAAAGGATAGCCCCAAGCCTAAATATTTAATAGTCAATTCGGACGAAAGTGAGCCAGGCACCTTTAAAGATCGCTATGTCATAGATAATTACACCCATGGCTTACTGGAAGGCGCCATGATTGCCGCCTATGCCATCGGAGCGCATGTGGTTTATATTTACATTCGTGGAGAGTATGTTCGACAGGCGGAACGCTTGATGGAGCAAATCAAAGCGGCTTACAAAAAAGGATATCTGGGCAAAGGGATTTTTGGTTCCAAGTATGATCTGGACATTTATGTGCATCGAGGGGCCGGAGCCTATATCTGTGGTGAGGAAACCGCACTTTTAGAATCGCTGGAGGGTAAAAAAGGCTGGCCCAGATTAAAGCCCCCGTTTCCGGCCATAGAAGGCGCTTTCCGCTGCCCAACCATTGTAAACAACGTGGAGACGCTGGCGTATGTCCCCACCATCATTGAAAAGGGAGCCGAATGGTTTGCCAAGCTTGGTTGTGAACGTAACGGTGGCCTGCGTATTTTTAGTGTTAGCGGGCACGTAAAAAAGCCCGGCGTTTATGAGTTGCCCATGGGAACGCCTTTGCGTGAAATCATTTATGATCACGCGGGCGGTCTGTTAAACGATGCCAAATTAAAGGCTGTGGTGCCCGGAGGTTCCTCTTCACCCATATTGACCCCGGAAGAGATCGATGTAAAAATGGATTATGATTCTCTGGCGGCCATCGGTAGTATGCTGGGTTCGGCTGGTGTCATGGTCATGGATGAAAACACCTGCATTGTTGAAGCTCTGTATGTGGTAACACGCTTTTACCATCACGAATCCTGCGGGCAGTGCACTCCCTGCCGTGAGGGCACCGGTTGGCTGGAAAAGATTTTAACCCGGATACTGGATGGACGAGGTCGTCCGGAGGATGTGGATAACCTGTACGAAATTGCCGGGAATATCATGGGAAACACCATTTGTCCCCTGGGCGATGCCGCAGCTTTACCGGTGCAAAGCTATGTTAAAAAATTTCGTGAAGAGTTTGAATATCATGTGCGTGAAAAAAGATGTCATATTGAAACAGGTGAAAAATTAAAAGCTGCATAGAGGAGGATTATGCCTAAAATAACCATTGATGGCATTGAATTAGAAGTAGAAAAAGGCACTACTGTGATTCAGGCCGCTGAACAGATAGGCATTGAAATTCCACGATATTGTTATCATCCGGGGTTATCGATTGTGGGAGTCTGTCGAATTTGCCTGGTAGAGATTGAACGGATGCCCAAACTGCAGGTGGCCTGTTATACTCCGGTGACCGATGGCATGGTGGTACACACCAACAGCGAAAAGGTGCTGCAGGCACGCAAAGCCGTATTAGAATTTCTACTGATTAATCATCCTCTGGATTGCCCGGTGTGCGATCAGGCCGGGGAATGCTGGCTGCAAAATTACTACATGCAGCATGGTCAGTATGACAGCAAGATGCTTGAAAACAAAGTTAAGAAGCATAAAGCCCTGGTGATTGGTCCCCATGTGGTACTGGATTCTGAACGGTGTATTTTGTGCAGTCGCTGTGTGCGTTTTTGTGATGAAATTTCTAAAACCCATGAACTGGGGATTTTCAATCGTGGCGATCATGCTGAATTGCTGCCATATCCCGGCCGTCAACTGGACAATAAATATTCTGGCAACACCATAGACATTTGCCCGGTGGGGGCCCTAACCGATCGGGATTTTAGATTTCGAACCCGTGTCTGGTATCTCAGCGAAACTAAATCCATTTGTCCGGGATGTAGCAATGGTTGTAATATTTACGTGCATCACAACGATAAACGTCCTTACAAAGCTGGTGGCATTCGTATTTCTCGACTAAAGCCCCGTTACAATCCGGAAGTCAATCAGTGGTGGATGTGTGATGATGGCCGCTACGGTTTCACTTATGTGGACGATGAAACTCGCCTGTTGTATCCCGCCAAAAAAGAAAATGGCGCGTGGGTGGAACTGAGCTGGGATGAGGCCACCAAAGAAATCGCTCAAAAATTTCAGGAAATCATTCAAAAACATGGTAAAGATGCCGTAGGTATCATTTTATCCCCGCAAATGACCAACGAAGACCTGTTTGCCGGTCGCCGCTTGTTTAAGGAGCATCTGGGTTTAAAAAACATTGATTTTGAAGTAATACCCCTACAAAAAGGTTATGAAGATGAT